>JAQGNM010000396.1 GCA_028291845.1 Massilia sp.
GCCGGCCCTGCAGGACTTCTTCAAGTCGGTGCAGGACGTCAGCGCCGCCGCCGGCTCGAGCACTTCACGCCAGGCCTTCCTGTCGAGAGCCGATTCCTTGGCCTCGCGCTTCCAGGGCATGAGCGGCCAGCTGAACGACATAAAGGCCGGCGTCAATACCCAGATCACGGCCAATGTCGCCTCGATCAATTCGTATGCCGGCCAGATCGCCACCCTCAACGAGCAGATCGGCAACTTGTCCAGCTCGGGCAAGATGCCCAATGACCTGATGGACACGCGCGACCAGCTGATGCTGGAGTTGAACAAGCACGTCAAGGCCACCGCCGCGCCGGGCAGCAACAACACCATTACCGTGACGATCGGCTCCGGCCAGCCGCTGGTGGTGGGCAACCGCTCGTACCAACTGGCGGCAGTGAACACCCCCAACGATCCTTCGCGCACCGCGGTGGCCTACGTCACCGGCGAGCGCACCACGGTGCTGGCCGATTCGAGCTTGAGCGGCGGCGAACTGGGCGGACTGCTCGACTTTCGCTCGTCGACCCTGGACGGCGCCCAGAACGCCCTGGGGCGCGTCGCCATCACCCTGGCGGCCGCTTTTAATGCGCAGCAGGCGTTGGGCCAGACCAGCACCGGCCAGATGGGCGGCAAGCTGTTCGCCGACGCCAGCCCGCTGGTGCTGGCCAATAACAATCCACTGTCCGACCCGGTCTCGCCCACCACGCTCGGCGTGACGGTCAGCGACGCCACCAAGCTCACCACCAGCGATTACTCGGTCGACTACGACGCCGTCAACAGCCGCTTTAACGTGACCCGTTTGTCGGACAAGCAAATCACCCACATGCCGGCCTACACCCAGCCGGGTCCGCAGACCATCGATGTCGACGGCCTGTCGTTCACGGTGTCGGGCAAGCAGATTGCCGGCGACAGTTTTACCGTGCGCCCGACCTTGAACGGCGCCGAAAATTTTAAATTGCTCACCCATGACGTCGGCGCCATCGCCGCCGCCGCCCCCGTCATCTCCGCCGCCACCATCGGCAACAAGGGCTCGGTCAAGGTGGGCGAGGCCACCGTCGACAAGACCTTCCTGGGCACGGTCGGCACCTTCGCGCCCTCGACCCTGAGCTATAAAGTCAACACCAACGAGCTGTCCGGTTTTGCGGCGGGGCAGGTGGTGACGGTCAAGACCGCGGCTGGTTCGACCGCCTACACCGCCGGCACCGATACCATCCCGTATGTCGACGGCGCTACCTACAGCTTCGATGGCGTATCGATGAGCATGGCGGGCACGCCGATCGACGGCGACAGTTTTACCGTCAAGCGCACCATGGTCGGCGGCAACGACAACCGCAACGTGCTGGCGATGGGCCAGCTGCAATCGAAAACCCTGCTCGACAACGGCTCGGCCACCCTGCAGGGCGCCTTCGCCCAGCTGGTCAGCACGGTCGGCAACAAGACCCGCGAAGTGCAGGTGACCAATGCCGCCGCCACCGCCGCGCTGGCGCAAGCCACCGAGGTGCAGCAGAGCGTATCGGGCGTCAACCTCGACGAGGAAGCCGCCAACCTGCTCAGGTACCAGCAAGCCTACCAGGCTGCCGGCAAGGTCATGCAGATCGCCAGTACGCTGTTCGACACCCTGTTGTCGCTCGGCCGCTAACCAGGATTCATATCATGCGTATCAGCACCAATTCGATCTACGCCACCTCCACCGCCCAGCTCGGCACCTTGCAGAGCCAGCTGGCGAAAACCCAGATGCAGCTGTCGACCAACAAAAAGCTGCTGGCGCCGTCGGACGATCCGATCGCCTCGGCGCGCGCGCTGGAAGTGACGCAATCGCAATCGATCAATGCGCAGTTCGCCACCAACCGCGCCAACGCCCGCTCGGCGCTGTCGCAGGAAGAGGTGTCGCTGTCGGGCGTGCAGTCGCTGATCCAGGACATCCAGGGCATCGCCGTGGCCGCTGGCAGCGGCGCCAACGCGGCGTCCGACCGCGCCACCTACGCCAACGAGCTGCAAGGCCGGCTGGACGACCTGATTGCCCTGGCCAACAGTTCCGACGGCAACGGCGGCTACGTGTTTTCGGGCTTTCGTTCGGCCACCGCGCCGTTCGTCAAGAATGGCGCCAGCGTCGAGTACAACGGCGACCAGGGCGAAGTGCAGCTGCAGGTGGCCGGCGCGCGCAAGATCGCCATCAACGACGCCGGCAGCTCGGTATTTACCGGCATCGCCACCGGCAACGGCACGTTTGCCACCGCGGGCAACCCCAGCAACACCGGCAGCGCCGTCATCGGCGCCGGCAGCGTGGTCGATCCCGGCGCGCTGACCGGCCGCAACTACAGCCTCGATTTTTCCGTCAGCACCGCCGGCGTCGCCAAGTACACCATCACCGACCAGAGCGCGGTGCCCCCAAGCGCGGTCGCCACCGATGTCGACTACGTGCCCGGCCAGGCCATCACCGTCGCCGGCCAGCAGTTCGACATCAAGGGCACGCCCGGCGACGGCGATCAGTTCACCGTCAAGCCGAGCGAGCGCCAGTCCTTGTTCACCACTGTCAGCAAACTGATCGACACCCTGCGCGCGCCGGCCACCACCGACAAGGACAAGGCCAGCCTCGACAAGGGCCTGCACGACGCCATCGGCAACCTGGCGCTGGGCCTGGACAATGTGCTGGCGGTGCGTTCCTCGGTCGGCTCGCGCATGAAGGAACTCGACTCGCTCGATTCGATCGGCAGCGACACCGACCTGCAGTACGCGGCCACCCTGTCGGGCCTGCAAGACCTCGACTACGTCTCGGCGATCTCGATGTTCACCCAGCAGACCCAGACCCTGCAGGCGGCGCAGAAAACCTTCAATGCCATCTCCGGCCTGTCACTGTTTAATTACATCGGCTAAGCACGCCCCGATCACCAGTTGCGAACCAGGGTCAGCCTGAACGAACGCGATTCGAGCGGGTGGAAGTGCACGTCCTCGCGCGGCGCGGCTTCGCCGGGCAGTTGCGAGGCGTAGTAGTAATCGATCGCCGAGGTCTGGCGGTCGGTCAAATTAAAGCCTTCCAGTTCGAGCCGGGTCTTGCCGTCGATCTTGTAGCCGATCCGGCCGTTGAGCGTGGTGCTCGAGTGGGAACGCACGCTGTTGTCGTCGATCAGCGGGCGCGGTCCGAAATAGCGCAGGCGCAGCGCGCCCGACCATGGACCCAGTTTATCCACCGTCACGGCCAGCTGGCCGACGCCTTCGACGGCGCCCTCGATATAGTTGTCCGCCAGGGGGTCGGTGCCGCGCGAGCGGGCGCGCGCGTAGGCGGCGTCGACATCGATCGACAGCCATTTGAGCGGCTTGTAATAATTCGAAAACTCGATGCCGTAACGCCGGCTGGGGCGACCGGCCTCGGTGGTGCCGGCGTCGCCGACGTAGGTCAGTTCCGAGGCGAAATCGAGCCGGTACAGCGACAGCGAGGTCTGCATCTTCGGAATCGCCTCGGTGCGCAGCCCCAGTTCCAGGCCTTTCGAGCGCACCAGACCGGGCACCGGCGTGACGGACTCGCCGGTGGCCGGATCGGCCCGGGTGAGCGTGCCGCGCGCATCATTGCTATGAAAACCGTTGCCCATGTTGACATACAACTCGGTGGCGGCGAACGGCCCGAAAATCAGGTTCAGGGAAGGATTGGCGATGCCGGCGCTGGTGCTGCCCGTGTTGGCGGCCAGGTCGCTCCTGACGTCGAAGCGGTAGCGGTCGGCGCGCAGGCCGGCCACGGTGCGAAAGGTGTCGGTCCAGCGGGTGGCGTTTTCCACATACAGGGCGGCGCTGCTCTCGACGATGTGGTCGGCGCGCACGGTCGAAACAAGCTGGCGCGCCCGCGTCAGTTGCAGGGCGTTGACGATGTTGTCGTTCTGGCCGACCGCACCGACCGTCCAGTCCGACAACAGCCACGGCCCCTCGTGCAGATGCCAGGTGTGCGTGGCGGCGGCGCCGCCGGTGACGCGGCGGTCCGGCTGGGCGAACTGGTCGCCGTTGACCGGATCGTTCATAAAATACGTAAAGTTGGAAAATAACTCGAGGCGGTTGCGGATCAGGTACGCGCTGACTTTCGAGGAACTGTCGGCGGCAGTGCGGCGCCAGGCGCCGGACAGGCTGAAACGCTCGGCGCCGCCGCCGTCGGTGTTGTCGATGGCATCGAAACGGCCCAGGCTGCCGTTGTCGACCGCGCGCCGGGGGATCTGGTCGGTGGCGTTCCAGCGCCCGCGGTAGGCCATCGCCGTGACGCTCCAGCCGTTGTTGGCGTAACCCCGGCTGTAGCGCAGCACGCCGTTGGCCTTGCGGTAATTGTCGCCGCGGGTGAAAGGGCCGTCGTTGTGCATGGTTTCCAGCGCATACAGCAGGCTGCCGCCGCCCACATCGCTCGACGCCGCCAGCGCCGCCCGGCCATAGCCGTTCTGGCCGGCGCTGATGGTGGCAATGTTTTGCGGCAGGCGGTTGACGTAGCTGACCGAGGCGCTGCCGGCCGAGGCAAAGTCGCCCTGGCGCGCCGTGTAGGGTCCCTTGCCGTAGTCGAGCCGTCCGACCAGTTCGGGCATCAGGAAATTCAGGTCGGTCCAGCCCTGGCCGTGGGCGTGGCTTCTCTGGTTGACCGGCATATCGTCGATGAAGGTGGCCAGGTCGGTGCCGTGATCGAGGTTAAAACCGCGTAAATAAAACTGGTTGGCCTTGCCTTCGCCGCTGTGCTGGCTGACCACCAGGCCGGGCGCCGCTTCGAGGATTTCGCCGGGGCGGTAGACGG
>JAQGNM010000420.1 GCA_028291845.1 Massilia sp.
GAGCACCAGGATCTGCTGGGCGTCGGCCACCGTCGACAGGCGGTGCGCGATCACCAGCGTGGTGCGGTTCTTCGCAATCTCCTTCAGCTGGGCCTGGATCTCCTGCTCGGCGCGCGAGTCGAGCGCCGAGGTCGCCTCATCGAAAATCAATATCGCCGGGTTTTTCAGCAAGGTGCGGGCGATCGCCACCCGCTGCTTTTCACCCCCCGACAGTTTGAGGCCACGCTCGCCGACCATGGTGGCGTAACCGTCCGGCAGGCTTTCGATGAAATCGTGGATCGAGGCGGCGCGCGCGGCGGAGATAATGTCCGCCTTGCTGGCGCCCGGCTTGCCGTAGGCGATGTTGTATTCGATGGTGTCGTTGAACAGCACGGTATCCTGCGGCACGATGCCGATGGCGGCGCGCAGCGATTCCTGCGTCACCTTGCGAATATCCTGGCCGTCGATGGTGATGGCGCCGGCGTTGACGTCATAAAAACGGAACAACAGGCGCGACATGGTCGATTTGCCGGAGCCGCTGTGGCCGACCACCGCGGTGGTGGTGCCGGCCGGGATACTGAAATCGACGTCGAACAGGATCTGGCGCTTGGCTTCGTAGCTGAATTCGACGTGGCGGAACTCGACTTTCGCACCATGCGTTGACAAGGCTTGCGCGGCGTCGCTGTCGGCCACCTCGCGGTTCTGGTCGAGCAGGGCAAATAGTCTCTCCATGTCGGCCAGGCTTTGCTTGATCTCGCGGTAGATCACGCCGAGGAAGTTAAGCGGGATGTACAGCTGGATCATGAAGGAATTCACCAGCACCAGGTCGCCCAGGCTCATGCTGCCGTCGATGACGCCGACGGTGGCGCGCCACAGGATCAAAGTCACCGCGGTGGCGATGATCAAGGACTGGCCGGTGTTGAGCACCGACAGCGAGGTCTGCGACTTGACGGCGGCGTTTTCAAAACTCTGCAGGCCCTCGTCGTAGCGCGCCGCTTCGTATCTCTCGTTGCCGAAATATTTGACGGTCTCGTAATTGATCAGCGAGTCGATGGCCTTGGTGTTGGCTTTCGAATCGAGATCGTTCATGGTGCGCCGGAAGTGCGTTCTCCAGTTGGTCACCATGACGGTGAACGTGATGTAGGTGACCAGCGCGACGGCGGTGATGATGCTGAACCAGCGGTCGTATTTCACCACCAGGTAAGACAGCACCAGGGTGATTTCCACCAGGGTCGGCAGGATATTAAACAGGGTGTAGGAGATCAGCGAGGAGACGCCGCGGGTGCCGCGCTCGATGTCTCGCGTCATGCCGCCGGTCTGGCGGTTCAAATGAAAGCGCAGCGACAGATTGTGCAGGTGGCGAAACACCTGCAGGGCGATGGTGCGCACGGCGCGCTGGGTGACCCGCGCGAACAAAAATTCGCGCAATTCGGTGAACACCGTGGTCGACAGGCGCAGCGCGCCATAGGCCACCAGCACGCCCAGCGGCAGCACCATCAATGCCTTGGGATTGGCAGGGGTGATGGTCAGCGCATCGATCAGGTGTTTCATGACCACGGGGATACCGACGTTGGCCACCTTGGCGCCGATCAGGCAGCCGAGCGCGGCCAACACGCGCCATTTATACACCCACAAATACGGCAGCAGGGTCTTGATGGTGGACCAGTCGCTGCGTTCGGAGGCGGTGGCGGGTGGTGGGGGGACGGACGAAGGGGGGGAGCGGCGCATGGCAGAGCTTTGGCTTTTGTGGTTCAATTCGGGTCGATTGTAGCCTTTTCACGGAAATTCACGATGACCACGCCAGAAACCCCCACCCCAGCGGCTGCTGTACCAACCGTCGCGACTGGCCTCCCCGCCGGCAAGATGCCCCAGCTGCGCGTGATGCCGGGACCGCCCGATGCCAATGTATATGGCGACGTCTTCGGCGGCTGGATCATGGCCCAGGTCGATATTGCCGGTTCCTTGCCGGCCACCCGCCGCGCCAATGGCCGCGTCGCCACCATCGCCGTCAATTCCTTCCAGTTCAAGCAGCCCGTGTTCGTCGGCGACCTGCTGTCGTTTTACGCCGATATCGTCAAGGTCGGCACCACCTCCATCACCGTCTATGTCGAGGTCTACGCCGAGAGAAATCGCCTGCAGGCCGATATCGTCAAGGTGACCGAAGCCACCCTCACCTACGTCGCCACCGGCGCCGACAGAAAACCGCGCGCGCTGCCGCCGATCGAATCGCTGATCAACAGCGCCCACTCATGAACCAGCAGCGCCGCATCGTTCTGTTGCATGCGGCGCAACTGGCTGCCTGTTCCACTTTTGCCGCCATCGGCGCCGCCGGTTGCGCGCGCGCGGACGACGGCGCATATCCGTTCAGCCTGGGCGTCGCTTCCGGCTCGCCCCTGCCCGATTCAGTCATCCTGTGGACCCGCATCCTGGCCGACCCGCTGCAAGCGGCTGTGTCGACTCTGGCGTATGCGGTGCGCTGGGAAGTGGCCGAAGACCAGGCGTTTCGAAATGTCGTCGCCAAGGGCAGCGCCAGCGCCGTGCCTGCGCTGGCGCACAGCGTCCACGTCGACGTCAAGGGTCTGAAACCGGGCCGCTGGTACTGGTACCGGTTCATGCTGGGCGACGCCATCAGCCCGATCGGCCGCACCCGCACCGCGCCCGATCCGGGCGAGATGCCGGCACTGCTGAAACTGGCGGTGGCTTCGTGTCAGCACTGGGAGTTCGGCAGTTATGCCGCCCACCGCCACATCGCCGCTGCCGCGCCCGACCTGGTCGCCTTTGTCGGCGACTACATTTATGAATGGGGCCCGTACCGCCTGAACCACCCGGACAAGGCGCAGCGGACCAACGAATCGTTCAATCTGGCCGATTACCGCGCCCGCTACGCCCAGTACAAAAGCGACCGCGATCTGCAGGCGGCGCACCACGCCGCGCCGTGGATCGTCACCTGG
>JAQGNM010000425.1 GCA_028291845.1 Massilia sp.
AGCGCGAACTGACCAAACATTTTTTCCTGCACGAAAACGATAAGCTGCTGATCACCTTCTCGGCCGGCGACGCCTTGCGCATTCCCAACGAAACCCAGGAAGCGCTGATCGGGCGGGCGGACAAGGCGATGTATGCGGCCAAGAAGGCGGGCAAGAACCGGGTGGTGGTGGCGGAGTAATGTTGGCGGGGTCAGCAGTGGGACTGGCACCGATAGGCGCCTGTCCCAATTCTGATCTGCAGCACCGCTTCAAATCCGACATGGGACAGGCACCTTCGGCGCCAGTCCCCCTTCTGCATATAATAAGGGCGAGCCAACCACCCCGAGCGCCGCCATGACCGCCTACATCTTCCCACCCCCCGCCACCCCCGCGCTGGCGATCGCCCACTCCGATCAACGCTTCCCCATCCGCCGCGTCATCTGCGTCGGCCGCAACTACGCTTCCCACGCGCGCGAAATGGGCAGCGATCCCGACCGTGAGCCGCCATTTTTCTTCATGAAGCCGGCCGATGCCGTGGTGGCGGCCGCCGGCGTGCTGCCGTATCCCGGCGCCACCAATGAGCTGCACTACGAAGTCGAACTGGTGGTGGCTTTAAAAGATGGCGGCGAGAACATCGCAGTGGAAAACGCCCTCGACCTGGTGTGGGGCTACGGCGTCGGCCTCGACCTGACCCGCCGCGACCTGCAGGCGCAAGCCAAGGAAACCCGCCGGCCGTGGGATTTCTCCAAGGGTTTTGACAACTCGGCGCCGTGCAGCCCCTTGGCGCCGGCCAGCGCCATCGGCCACCCCGATCAGGCCCGCATCTTCCTCGAAGTAAACGGCAAGGTCGTCCAGGACGGCAGCTTGAACGAGCTGATCTGGCCGATCGCCGACATCCTGGCCCACATTTCCCGCTTCATGGCCCTGCAGCCGGGCGACCTGATTTTCTCCGGTACGCCGTCCGGTGTCGGCGCGCTCGAGCCGGGCGACCAGGTGCATGGCGAGGTTGTCGGAGTCGCATCGTTCGACCTGACGGTCGGCCCGAAGCCCTGAACAGACCCGGTTTACCTCCTCCGCACCCCGCTTTACCGGGGCTGCAGCTTGTGTAACATCGCGCTGCCGCCCATCCCCGCCCCCGCGTGGCAGCGATTATCATAAAAATTTGACAATCAATCCCGTCTCCGAAGCCCCTCTCGAGACCCAAAATAAAATTATTTTTACCCTAAAGATCGGATCAACGCGGTCGTTTAAGCGCGCCGCATTCGAGAACTGAAGGGTAACTCACTGATTTTATGTTCGAATTTTGCTCTAAAGAATCAGAAGCGAACTCCGTTACCTGATTCAACCACGGTGTGATTGCTTCAGAAAATCGAAGCAGACCAAGGTAAGCAGCGGCACGTAGCCCACCCCGTATTACCAGTTTTGGAGAATTACCATGGCATCGATGATCAACACCAACATTTCCTCGCTCAACGCACAACGTAACCTGACCACCTCCCAATCGGGTCTGGCAACGTCGTTGCAGCGTCTGTCGACCGGCCTGCGCATCAACAGCGCCAAAGACGACGCAGCAGGTATGTCGATCTCCAGCCGCATGACTTCGCAGATCAACGGCATGAACGTGGCAGCACGTAACGCCAATGACGGCATCTCGCTGGCGCAAACCGCTGAAGGCGGCTTGAACTCGGCAACCGATCTGTTGCAGCGTATGCGTGACCTGGCCGTGCAGTCGGCCAACGGCTCGAACTCGGACACCGACCGCGCGTCGATCCAGTCGGAAGTCGGCCAGCTCAAGGACGAAATCGACCGCGTCGCAAAATCGACCAGCTTCAACGGCCTGAACCTGCTGGACGGTTCGTTCACCGCGCAAAGCTTCCAGGTCGGCGCCAACGCCACCTCGAACGACCGCATCCAGATCGACAAGATCGCCAACCTGACCACCGCCGCTCTCGGCACCGGTCTGTCGGGCGCCTCGTCGCTGACTTCGGGCAATGTCTCGGGTGGTTTGACCGCCGGCGATCTGACCCTGAACGGCACGCAAGTGGGTGCTTCGGCAGCCGGCGGCCAAGCTGGCCAGACCTCGGGTTCGGCTTACGCTGTTGCACAAGCCATCAACGCAGTGGCCGGCCAGTCCGGCGTCACCGCAACGGCCAACGCCACCGTCGCCAACTCGATCAAGACCACCGCCACTGCCCCGAACGCAGCTGCCGACGTCGCCGCCAACACCTTCAGCATCAACGGTGTGGCCATCGGCGCCATCTCGGCTGGTGTTGTCGCCAACTTGACCGCCAACCCACCAGTTGCCGGTGGCCCATCGGCTGTGATCGCCCAGGGCGCCAACACCGCCGAAGCCATCAACAAGGTCTCGGATCAAACCGGCGTTCGTGCTACCGTCGATGACACCGGCAAGGTCATGCTGCAATCGTTGAAAGGTGACAACATCACCGTCAAGATGATCGATCCTGCTGCTGACACCGCCGCTATGACCGCCGTCACCAACAACACCGGTCTGACCGCTTCCGTCGCCGGCACCGTCACCACTGCCACCGCTCCGACCGTCGGCGCCTATGCAGCTGGCGCCTTCAAGATCAACGGTGTCGACGTCGGCGCCATAGCTACCAGCGGCACCGCACAAGGCCAGGGCGCCAATGCAGCAGCGGCAATCAACCTGTTGTCGGGCAAAACGGGCGTCACCGCGACCGCCAACTCGATCACCGGCGCTGTGTCGCTGACCGCTGCCGATGGCCGCGATATCAACATCCAGAACGGCACCGGCACCTCGGCAAGTGCCATCGGCATCACCGCCACTGTAGCGACCAGCACGGTCACCCTGTCGAGCTCGAACGCCAACGGTATTGTGGTTGGTGGTAAAGCCGACAAGAACGCCGGTCTGAAAGCGTATGAAGGTTTGAAGGCAGCCGACACCAAGTCGACCAACTCGGTCAGCACGGTCGACGTCAGCACCGCTTCCGGCGCACAAGCTGCATTGAGCACCATCGATGCCGCCCTGAGCTCGGTCAACTCGTCGAAAGCTGCTCTGGGTGCTTACCAGAACCGTTTCAGCGCCGTTGTGTCGAACTTGCAAGCCACGTCGGAAAACTTGTCGGCTTCCCGTAGCCGTATTCAAGACGCCGACTTCGCTTCGGAAACTGCCAGCCTGACCCGCGGCCAGATTCTGCAGCAGGCAGGTACCGCGATGCTGGCCCAGGCCAACTCGCTGCCGAACGGCGTGTTGTCTCTGCTGCGCGGTTAATTCCCCGCTCCGGCATGCTGTAGCAAGCGACCCTGCCGGTTCAAGCCGGCAGGGTTTTTTTGCCTTTCTGAGGCAGAACTATTTAGGAGTTGTTCATGGATATCCGTTCCGTCTCCAGTTCGCCGCCCGCGGCGCCAGCAGAGCGCGATCCGACCGCCGTGCGCGCGCCGATGGCGGCAGCGCCGGTCAAGGCCAGCGCAAGCGCCGCCCCGGTTGCCGCCGCTGCCACTGCCGCCGGCGTCACCGCCGTGCGTGCGCCTGGTGCCCCCGACCCGCTCGACGAAGCCGTCAGCAAGATCAACAAGTCGCTGCAAAGCGCCGGCCAGGGCGTCGAATTTTCCGTCGACGACGACAGCAAGCGCCTGGTGGTCAAGGTGATCGACCAGGAAACGCGCGAAGTGCTGCGCCAGATGCCATCGGTGGAAGCGCTGGAAATCGCCAAGGCGCTCGACCGCGCCAAGGGCATGCTGATCAAGCAGGAAGCGTAAGCGCGCCATCGGTCCGGCAGCACTCCGAATGTGAAATAAGCGGTAATTGCCCTTCTGTAGGGCGGTTTGACGGCCTTCGGGCCACGGTATAGTGCGACTTCGTTGGAGAAAACAATATGGCAGCAATTACCTCAGCAGGCGTCGGTTCCGGTCTGCCAGTCGAAAGCCTGGTCAGCCAGTTGATGGCCGTCGAGCGCGCGCCTATCAACGCCATCGACACCAAGCAGGCGGCCATCACCGCCAAGCTGACCGCCTTCGGCACCATGAAGAGCGCGCTGGCCACCCTGCAGACGGCTGCCCGCGCCCTGGCCACGCCGGCGCTGGTGTCGCCGATCAAAACCTCGCTGTCCGATCCCGCCGTCATGACCGCCACCGCGGCCGGCGGCACCGCTGCCGGCAACTACGCCATCGAAGTGAAAAGCCTGGCGCAGCCGCAAAAGCTGAAAACCAGCGTGCCCTACCAGCAAACCAGCGACATCGTCGGCACTGGCGACATCAAGATCGATTTCGGCACCTACGACGCCGACAATGTCTTCACCGCGGTTCCCGCCGACAGCACCAAGACCATCACCATCGATGCGGCCCACAACACCCTGGCCGGCATCAAGGACGCCATCAACGCCTCCAACTCGGGCGTCACCGCCAGCATCATCAACGACGGCAGCGGCAATTATCTGTCGCTGGCCTCGACCAATACCGGCGCCAAGTACGCCATGAAGATCAGCGCCGACCCGGCGCTCGGCGCGCTGAACTACGACGGCAGCGACACCAGCAACATGACGCAATCGGTGCCGGCCAAGGACGCCGTGATCGTGGTCGACAACGTCACCATCACCAAGCCGTCCAATACCATCACCGACGCCATCGAAGGGGTCACCCTGACCTTGACGAAACCGACCGCGGCGGGCACGACCACCAATTTGACGCTGTCGAAAGACACCTCGACCGTCAAGGCGAATATCGAAGCGTTCGTGAAGGCGTATAACGACGCCAGCAAGTCGATGGCCGACCTGACCGCCTACGACGTCAACACCGGCAAGGGCGCCGTGCTCAACGGCGACGGCACCGTGCGCACCATCCAGACCCAGTTGCGCGCCCTGATGGGCAGCGCGGTGGCCGGCGCCGCCGCCGGTGGCGCCACCTTGCCCGACATCGGCATCACCACCCAGCGCGACGGCAGCATTGCGATCGATTCGACCAAGCTGGACAAGGCGCTTGCCGATCCCAACAAGAATTTCGTCGCCCTGTTTGCCACCAGCAACGGCAACCGCGGTTTCGGCGCGCAGATGGACGTCACCCTGGGCCGTATCCTGAGCCCGGTCGGCACCCTGCCGTCGCACACCAACAGTTTCAACAGCAGCATCAAGGACCTGGAAAAGCAGCGCACCACGCTCACCGCCCGCCTGGCCGACACCGAAAAGCGCTATCGCGCCCAGTTCAGCGCGCTCGACAAGGCGATGGCCAGCATGACCACCACCAGCAGCTATTTGACCCAGCAACTTGCTGCCATCGCAAATAATTAATTTCTAGAGGATATTTGACATGTTTGGATCGCAGCGCAGCGGCGCCAATGCTTATGCCAAGGTGGGAGTCGAGACAGGCGTGCTGGCCGCCAGCCCCCATAAACTGATCGCCATGCTGTTCGACGGCGCCCTGGTGGCCTTGTCGACCGCGCTGGTGCACATGAAATCGGGAAACATTGCCGGCAAAGGCCAGGCGATCTCGAAAGCCATCCGCATCATCGATGAAGGCTTGCGCGCCAGCCTGGACCGCGAAGCCGGCGGCGGCATCGCAGTCAGCCTCGACGCCCTGTACGAGTACATGAGCAGCCGCCTGTTGATGGGCAACCTGAAAAACGATGCGGCCATGCTGGAAGAAGTGCAGCGTTTGCTGACCGAACTGAAGCAGGCGTGGGACGGCATCGATCCGGCCGCCGCCGCCATCGGACAAAATGCCCCGGCGACGGCTGCCGCTGCCGTCGCCACCGCGTCGGCGTCCGCCATGGGCGCTTATGCCGCCGCCCCCCGTCAACCCAGCATGATCAAAGCGTAAGGCAATCACCATGATGACCGCGCAACAAGTAATGTCGACTTACCAGGCCATGGAAAGCCTGACCGCGCAGATGGTGGGCGCGGCCGAAGCGAGCGACTGGGACCAGCTGGCCGAACTCGAGCAACGCTGCGCCGCCCACGTGCAGACCCTGAAGAATCACGCCGCCGACCTGCCGATGAGCGGCGAGCACCGTGTCGCCAAGATCCAGATCATCCGCAAGCTGCTCGATGACGACCGCAAGATCCGCGATCTGACCATGCCGTGGATGGCGCACCTGTCGGCGATGATCGGCAGCACCCGCTCGCAAAGCCGCCTGGTCAATACCTACGGCGCGGTCTAAGCACCTCTCATGCTGCCGCGCGTCGATGCCGGGCTGGCGCCTGTCACCCCGGTCCGCCAGCTGACCGGCGTCGAGCCGGTCGGCGATCCGCGCCAGGAGCAATTCGAACGCTCCCTGCAAACCCTGGTCGGCAAATCCCTGCCCGGCCAGGTGCTCTCCCGCCTCACCGACGGCAGTTTTGTCGTCAAGGTCAACGGCACCCCGGCGCGCATGCAATTGCCGGCCGGCGTACAAGCCGGCGCCGAGGTGCCGCTGACCCTGGTCTCACTGACGCCGCGGCCCACCTTTCAGATCGCCTCGTTCGGCGGCGGCGCCGCCATGATGTCGGAAGCCGATGCCGGCATGCTGGCGCCGCCGCGCGGCCAGGCCGACGGCGAGCCCGGCGCGCCAGCGGCAACGCGCGGCGCCGGCACGGCAAACACGGCAAACAGTGCGAGCGGCGCTGCCATCCTGCGCAGCAATGCCGCCTTGCTGCAAACTGAACAATTGCCGGGCCTGGCGCCGGACAGCCGCGAGGCCACCTTGAGTCCGAGCGCGCGGGTGATCACCAATGTGCTGGCCACGGCGATGGCGACACCGAATCCCCCCACCGCCGTGCACGCCGCCGCGCCGCTGCTGGCGCGCCCGCCCGATCAGGGGCGCACGCCGGCGCTGGCGGGCGAACTGAAACACGCCATCGACAGCAGCGGCCTGTTTTACGAATCGCACCTGCGCGAATGGAGCGAGGGCAAGCGCCCGCTGGCCGACCTGGCGCGCGAACCGCAGATGCAAAAGGTGTTTGATCATGCGCCGGCCCGCGCCGGGGCCGGCGCCGCCATCGACGGCGCCACCGCCCAGTTCATCAACCTGCAATTGTCCAGCCACGAACAATCGCGCGTGGCCTGGCAGGGAGAGTTGTTTCCCGGCCAGCCGATGCATTGGGAAATCAGCAAGGATGCGCCCGAGCGCCACCACCAGGGCGCACCGGAAGCGCCGACTGCCTGGCGCAGCGCGGTGCGTTTCCGCTTTGCCCACCTGGGCGAGGTCAACGCCCAGATCGTCATGGTCGGCGACCAGCTGCACCTGCAAGTGCGCGCCGCCAGTTTTGATGCCGGCGCCGCCCTGCAGGCGCACGCGCCGCGCTTGCAGGGCGCGCTGGAAGCGGCCGGCGCGCCGCTCGCTTCGCTCAACATTGCCGCCGATGTCTGAGCCGATGTCCGACCTCACCGCCAGAAGCCGCCAGAACGCCGTCGCCCTTGCCTACCAGGAGGGCGAAGGCGCGCCGAAGGTCGTCGCCAAGGGTAAAGGGATGGTGGCCGAGCAGATCATTTCGCGCGCCCGTGAAGCGGGCGTGTTCGTGCACGAATCGAAGGAACTGGTGGCGCTGTTGATGGATGTCGACCTCGACCGCCAAATCCCGCCGGCCCTGTACCGTGCGATTGCGGAACTGCTTGCCTGGCTATATCATGTTGACTCCGCGAAAGGCCGCGGCGATCCGCTGCCGGCGCCGCCCGCGTCCTCCGTTTCGTCGGCCTCCGATTCACCGCTGTAAACTTTCCCTGGACCCGATGGACGCCTTGAACGATTTTGGTTTGGAAAACTGGCACGATTTCGAAGTGGGCTCGCGCCGCGAAGTGGTGAGCTTGTTACGCGCCATCGCCGAAAAAAATCAGCTGATCCGCATGCTGGTGCAGGGCGAGAGCGATGTCTGCGTCACTTCGATCCTGGCGGTCGACGTCGACGCCGGCAAGCTGATCCTCGACCGCTCCATCAACCCGGAGCAGAACCAGCGCATCGTCCAGGCCCGCCGCATCTCGTTTGAAACCTCGCTCGACAAGATCCGCATCCTGTTCGCCAGCGACGCCGTGCGCGACACCACCCACGACAATGCCCCGGCCCTCGAACTGGCCCTGCCGGCCACCATGATCCGCCTGCAACGGCGCGAGTTCTACCGTATGAGCACGCCGGTCAGCAACCCGGTGCGGGTGACCATCCCGATCCCGTTCGACCTCGGCGGCGGCAACGCCGTGCTGCCGCTGTCCGACATCAGCTGCGGCGGCGTGTGCGTGTTCGATAACAAATTCATACTCGGCAACACCATCGGCAAAAATTACGAAAATTGCCGCATCGAGTTGCCCGACATTGGCATGGTCGCCACCACCTTGCAGGTGCGCAATTCGATCGACATGACCTTGCTGAACAACAAGGCAAACCGCCGTCTGGGCTGCCAGTTCCACGACATGTCGCGCGCCAGCGCGGCGGCGGTGCAGAGATATATCACCAGGCTTGAGCGCGAGCGGAATGCGCGGATTGCCGGGCTGAGCTAAAAGTTAGCGCGGTTAGCACCGGGGACAGCAGGGGGACTGGCACAAGCGCGGCGCAGATGCCTGTCCCATTCTGCGATTCGAAGCACAGTTTGACACGAATCGACCATGGGACAGGCACCCTGCTGCACAAGTCGGCAGCAGGGGGACTGGCACAAGCGCAGCGCAGATGCCTGTCCCATTCTGCGATTCGAAGCACAGTTTGACACGAATCGACCATGGGACAGGCACCCTGCGGTCGCCAGTCCCCCTGCTGCACCCGTCGGTCTCCTGCTGCAGAAATTGGCATGATTCTTGCATGTCCTAAAGCATGAAGTCGCCATCCCCTCCCCTGCGCATCGTTGTCGCCACCACGGTCGCCGATCCGCACCAATATGATGCACAAGCGCTGCTGGAACAGTCGCGCCGCGCCAATGCCTTGCGCATCGGCTTGCTCGAGGCGGGCTACGATCTGGTCGCTTCGCTGCCCGCCGACATGTATCTGCCCGAGCGCATCGCCCAGCTGCAACCGGATCTGATCATCATCGACGCCGACTCCGACGCCCGCGACGTGCTCGAACACGTGGTGGTCAGCAGCCAGTACGGCCGCCGCCCGATCGTGCTGTTTACCGAAGACCACGCCCCCGCCTCGATGGAAGCGGCGATGGCGGCCGGCGTCTCGGCCTATATCGTGGCCGGCCTGCAGGCCGAGCGCCTGGAACCGGTGTTGAATGTGGCCCTGGCGCGCTTTCGCCAGGAAGAAAAGCTGCGCCTGGAGCTGGCCGACGCCCGCCAGGGCCTGGCCGATCGCAAGACCGTCGAACGGGCCAAGGGCTTGTTGATGAAACATCACGGCATCGGCGAGGAGGCCGCCTACCAGCGCCTGCGCAGCATGGCGATGAACAAGAAGATGAAGCTGGCCGAGCTGGCGCAGCGGATCCTCGATGTCGAGGATCTGCTCGGTTAGGCGCACTGCCGGGCCGGTCCTTCCTTGACTTGCCGCAACCCGAACGTTACTCTACCGAATCGCATTGCAGCCGGTCCGCTTCGGCCCGTGCGCAGGCGCTCAGAACCCATCCGGCAGCCATCTTGCGCACATTGTTTTCGTTTTTCTTGCACGGCGCATCTCCATGATGAGCCAGCCTGACGCCGCCGTCATCGATGGCTTGCTGGCGCTGTTTGCCCAGGGCCGCATCAATGAGGCGGGCCAGCGGGCGCGCACGCTGACCGCGCAGCATCCCGGCTGGGGTTTCGGCTTCAAGGCGCTGGCCATCACCCTGCACGTGCAGGGCGACATCGACGGCGCCCTGGCGGCGATGCTGGAAGCGGCGCGCCTGCTCCCCGACGACGCCGAAGTGCACAACAACCTGGGCCTGGTATTGACCGGCCTGAACCGGGCCGCCGACGCCGAAGCAGCGCTGCGGCGCGCACTCGGACTCAAGCCCGACTACGCCGAGGCGCACAACAACCTGGGCGTCGCTTTGCACGATCAAGGCAAGCTGGCCGCGGCCAGCCTCAGCCTGGAATGCGCGCTGGCCCTCAAGCCTGACTACGTCAAGGTGCATAACAACATCGGGATGGTGCGGCAGGCGCAGGGACGCATGGCCGAGGCGGTCGCCGCTTATCGCCGCACGCTGGCTCTGCATCCCTTGTATGCGGACGCCCACAGCAACCTGCTGTTTTGCCTCAGTCAGGTGGAAAACGTCGACGCCGCCGTCCTGATGGCCGAACATGCCCGCTACGCCGAACGTTTCGAGGTGCCGCTGCGGGCGCACTGGCCGGCGCACGCCAACAGGCGCGATCCAGAGCGTCGACTGCGCATCGGCATCGTCTCGGGCGACCTGCGCGAGCACCCGGTGGCGGCCTTTGTCGAGCCGGTGCTGGCGGTGCTGGGCCG
>JAQGNM010000434.1 GCA_028291845.1 Massilia sp.
GCGTCGTTCCTGAACCTGGCGCCGATGATCGAAGTGATCACCAATATCGACGCCGATCACATGGAAACCTACGAGCACGATTTCGACAAGCTCAAGATGGCGTTCGTGCACTTCACCCACCGCCTGCCGTTCTACGGGCGCGCCATGCTGTGCATCGACGACGAGCATGTCCGCGCGATCATCCCGCACGTGACCAAGCCGGTCACCACCTATGGCTTTTCGCCGCTGGCGCAGGTGCGCGCGGTGAACGCCAAAGCGGTCGGCCTGACCATGCACTTCACGGTCATCCAGGACGGCTACCCCGACACCGATTTCATTTTGAACCAGCCCGGCATGCACAATGTGCAGAACGCCTGTTCGGCCATTGCGATCGCCCGCGAGATCGGCATCGATGATGCCGCCACCCAGCGCGGCCTGGAAGGTTTTAATGGCGTTGGGCGCCGCTTTACCCGCTATGGCGAGGTCGCCATCCCGGGCGGTGGCACGTTCACCCTGGTCGACGACTTCGGCCACCACCCGATCGAGACCGAAGTGACCCTGGCTGCGGCGCGCGGCGCCTATCCGGGCCGCCGCCTGGTGCTGGCTTTCCAGCCGCACAGGTTCAGCCGCACGCGCGACCTGTTCGAAGACTTTGTCAAGGTGCTGTCGACGCCGGACGTACTGCTGCTGGCCGACGTCTACGCCGCCGGCGAAGCGCCGGTGGCGGCCGCCGACGGCCGCGCCCTGGCGCGCGCCTTGCGCGTGGGCGGCAAGATCGAGCCGATCTTTGTCGAGGCGATCGCCGACATGCCGGCGGCGATCCTGTCGGTGGTGCAGGACGGCGACGTCGTCATCACCATGGGCGCCGGCTCGATCTCCGGTATTCCCGGCAAATTGACCGCAACGAAGGGATAAGCATGCCTCAAGCCACTAACATCGATGTCAAAGCCCTCGGCAAGGTCGGTGTGCTGTTCGGCGGCCGCTCGGCCGAGCGCGACATCTCGATCATGTCCGGCAGCGGCGTGCTGGCGGCCCTGCAAAGCCGCGGCGTCGACGCCCACGGTTTCGATACCGGCACGCGCGATCTGACCGAACTGGCCGCGCAAGCTTACGACCGCGTGTTCATCGCCCTTCACGGCCGCTTCGGCGAAGACGGCAGCCTGCAAGGCGCGCTCGAACAGCTGGGCATCGCCTACACCGGCAGCGGTGTGATGGCCAGCGCCGTCGCCATGGACAAGATCGCCACCAAGATGATGTGGCTGCAAAAGGGCTTGCCGACGCCGACTTTCGCTGAAATCGAGCAGGGCGCCGATCTCGACAAGATCGCGGCGCAGCTTGGCCTGCCCTTGATCGTCAAGCCGCCCCACGAAGGCTCGACCATCGGCATCACCAAAGTGGAAAATGCCGGCAACTTCCAAGCCGCCGTCGACGTCGCCCACGGCTTCGACGACATCGTGCTGGCCGAGCAGTTCATCACCGGCCGCGAGTTCACCGTCGCCATCCTCGGCGCCGGCAGCGGCGCGCGCGCCTTGCCGATCTGCGAGATCGTCGCCCCGCAGGGCAATTACGATTACCAGAACAAGTATTTTACGGACGACGTCAAATATTTTTGCCCGGCCGATTTGAGCGCGGAACTCGCCGCCGAGATGCAGCGCCTGGCGCTGGCCGCCTACCGGGCGCTCGGTTGCGAGGGCTGGGGGCGCATCGATTTCATGCTGCGCACCGAGGACAGCAAACCGTTCCTGATCGAGGCCAACACCTCGCCGGGCATGACCGGCCACTCGCTGGTGCCGATGGCCGCGCGCGCGGTCGGCATCAGCTACGAAGACCTGTGCATCGAGATCGTCGTCTCGGCGCGCCTGAAACTGCATAAAGAACAGGTGAAATAAGATGTGGCAAGACGTCCGCGCCCTCAATGCAAGCGCCAACGGCATCATCGCCGCGGTGGTGCTGGCGTGCGTCGCATCTTGCGTGTGGTGGGTCTCGCAGCGGCCGATGTTCACCCTGCGCAGCGTGCGCGTCGAGAGCATGTACGCGATGGAGCTGAAACGGGTCAACGAGCTGACCCTGCGCGCCGGCGTGATCGGCAAATTCAAGGGCAATTTTTTCACCGCCAACCTCGAGCAGGTTCGCGTCGCCTTCGAGTCGGTGCCATGGGTGCGCCGCGCCACCGTGCGCCGCGAGTGGCCGAACCAGTTGATCGTGGCGATCGAAGAACACGAGCCGCTCGGCACCTGGGGCGAGGACGGCCGCCTGTTGTCGGTCAAGGGCGATGTCTTCACCGCCAACCTGGCCGAGGCCGAGGAAGATCACGCGCTGCCGGCCTTCGATGGGCCGGAAGGCAGCGAGAAGGATGTGCTGGCGCGCTTCGGCCAGCTGCGCGCCATGTTCGCGCCCGTGAAACTGACGCCCGAGGCGCTCAGCCTGTCGAGCCGTTATGCCTGGACGGTCAAGCTCGACAACGGCATGCAGGTGGCGCTGGGCCGCGAAGCCGATCACAACACCATGCGCGAGCGGGTGCAGCGGCTGGTCAAGATCTATCCGCAGCTCGCTGCCCGCGTGCCGGATATCCAGACCATCGACATGCGCTATCAGAACGGGCTGGCGCTGGCCGCCGCCGGTTTGAAGATCGCCAAGGACGGCAAGATCGTGCCCCCCAAACCGGCGCCGAAAAAAACCACCGGCTCCACCAAACCCAACATCAAAGCAAGCACCCAGCACTAGGCCAAAATAATGACAAAAGACGCTAAAAACCTCATCGTCGGACTCGATATCGGCACCTCGAAAGTGGTGGCCGTGGTCGCCGAAGTGATGTCCGACGGCCGCCACGAGGTGATCGGACTGGGCCAGCACGAATCGCGCGGCCTGAAAAAAGGGGTGGTGGTCAACATCGAGGCGACCGTCGAATCGATCCAGCGCGCGCTGGAAGAGGCCGAGCTGATGGCCGACTGCAAAATCCGCAACGTCTACGCGGGCATCGCCGGCAGCCATATCCGCTCGTTCAATTCGAGCGGCATGGTGGCGATCAAGGACAAGGAAGTCACGCGCGCCGATGTCGCCCGCGTGGTGGAAACGGCGCGTGCCATCAACATCTCGACCGACCAGCGCCTGTTGTTGGTGGAGCCGCAGGAATTCGTGATCGACGGGCAGGACGTGAAGGAGCCGATCGGCATGAGCGG
>JAQGNM010000452.1 GCA_028291845.1 Massilia sp.
GGTCAAGCGGATACCGAGCAGCGCGCTCATCTTTTCCTGCAGGCGCAGTAAATCCTCGTAGGTGCTTGCCGCCTCGATGCGTTGAAGCAGTTTCTTTTCTTCTTCGCGGGTGAGCATCAGGATGCGGCGGTCGGCGCCGGGCGCATCGAGCCGTTCGCGTTCGCACACGCAGGCGCCGGGCGGGCACTCGGTGCGGATCGGGATCGGGAGGGGATTGTGCATCGTTGCGGCGCTGAGGGACGGAGGAAAATTCTAACACCGTTCATCGTGAATGCCGCCGGCAGCGTCCGGTCAAGAGGATGGGCCGGGCCGCGCCGGGCCCGGCACATTCTGCCCGACCTTGCGCGGCCGGCGCCGTCGTGCTGCTGCCGTCCCGGTTCCGCCGCCGGGCGCGCTTACTGAGGCATCAGCTGCAGGCGGATTTCGCCGTTAGGATATTGAACGCTGTGAACGTTGATATACAGCCTGCCCGCCTTGTAGCTGGCGTACTGCGCCTCGGTCAGCTTGGCGCCGGCGGCCGGTGCAAAACTGGTGGCGCCGGTTTTGGCGAAAGGCACGATCACCGGACCATTGGAACCGGCCGGCGCTTCGTGGATATGGGCCGCGGTCGGGGTCATGCCGGTCACGTCGACCGAACCGGTGACCGCCATGTCGGCGCCGATCCTGATCGTGCTTTTACCGGTCGCCGCCGACTGGTTCGGCGGCACTTCCTGGGCGCCGCTGAGCGTCATGGCGCCCATTGCCGCCGATGGCGTGCCCGCCGGGGCCGGCGTCGGATCGATCGCGGTCGCGGTTTTTTCCACCGCCATTGGCGCGTTGGCATCCGTTTTCATGGCCGAGCAACCCGTCGTCACGACCAGCGCGCCGATGGCGGCGATCCATGCGAGCCGTACTTGCGGTGTCCTGATGTTCATGTCCTGTTCTCCTGTGGTGGTGTTCTGCTTATATGTGCTTGCGCCGGATCGCGTGTGACGCAATCCGATATCGATACTACATCGGCGTCCGTCGCAGGCGCGCGCCACACAGTAGCCAATTTGCAACAAAGCGGGTCAATGCCGGCCGCGGTCCGCGCACAGTTCGATTGCCCGGGCTGCCACAGCGATCGTGAAACATTGTTAATATTAAATTCCCAACAAGATACAGACGTGGCCGCGCATGCACATACTATGGAATTATCTGCGTCCGCACGGCAAGCTGGCTGTCCTGGCGCTGCTGCTCGCCGCCGCCAGCCAGATCCTGGCGCTGGTCGACCCGATCATTTTCGGCCGCATCATCGACCGCTTCGCCAACAAGCCCGGCGCCCTGCCCGACCCCACCATGGTGGGCGGCGTGCTGCGCCTGCTGGCGCTGGCGGTGGTGGTGGCGATTCTGTCGCGCCTGGCAAAAGCGGTGCAGGAATACATCACCAGGCTGGTGGTGCAGCGCCTGGGCACCGCTATTTTCAACGACGGCTTGCGCCACTTGCTGCGCCTGGAGTACCAGGAGTTCGAAGACCTGCGCAGTGGCGAGACCCTGTCGCTGCTGCAAAAAGTGCGCGCCGACAGCGAGCGCTTCATCAATGCCTTCATCAACACCGGCTTTGCCGCCATCGTCGGCATCGGTTTTCTGGTGTGGTACGCGGTGACCAAGCACTGGCTGCTGGTGCCGGTATTCGTGATTGGCGTGCTGGTGCTGGGCGGTCTGACTGGCCTGCTCAGCCGTGAAATCAAAAGCCAGCAGCGCTCGATCACCCGCGAGACCAACCGCAATTCTGGCTTTATCACCGAATCGCTGCGCAATATCGAGCTGATCAAGAGCCTCGGACTGACGTTTTTCGAGATCCGCCGCCTGCGTTCGCAAACCGACGCCATCTTTGCCTTGGAGATGCAAAAGGTCAAACGCATTCGCCTGCTGTCGTTCTTGCAGGGCACCACGCTGTCGATGCTGAAGCTGGCGGTGTTGTTTGCCTTGCTGTGGCTGATTTTCCGGAACGTGCTCAGCACCGGCGAACTGATCGCCATGCAATTCATTTCGGTGGCGATCTTCGCGCCCCTGCAGGAACTTGGCAACATCATCCTGGCATGGCGCGAGGCGGAGGCATCCCTGCTCAATTTCGCCGCCTTGCTCGACAAACCGATCGAACGCCGGCCCCCCGGCGCCATCGACGTCGGCCCGATCGAACGGGTGGCCTTCGACAAGGTCGGCTTTCGCCACCGCGGCGCGCCCGACGATGCCCTCGCCGACGTATCGTTCTCTGCAGCGCTGGGCCAGACCATCGCTTTTGTCGGGCCGTCCGGCTCGGGCAAGTCGACCCTGGTCAAACTGCTGGTCGGCCTGTATACGCCGGCCGCGGGCACCGTCAGCTACAACGACGTGTCGACGCGCGCCCTGCGCTTCAACCTGGCGCGCCGGCAGATCGGCTTTGTAACACAGGAAACCCATCTGTTCGCCGGCACCCTGCGCGAGAACATGCGCTTCGTCAAACCCGACGCCACCGACGAGGAAATCGTCGCGGCGATGCAGCAAGCGTCCTGCGCCTATTTGCTGGAAAAATCGGACGCCGGACTCGATACGATCATCGGCGAAATGGGCATGAAGCTCTCCGGCGGCGAGCGCCAGCGCCTGTCGATCGCGCGCGCCCTGATCCGCAAGCCGCCCCTGCTGATTTTCGATGAAGCGACCTCGGCGCTCGATTCGCTCACCGAGCAGCAGGTCAGCAGCACCGTGCGCGCCCTGTCGGCCGAGGGCACCCGCATCACCATCCTGATCGCGCACCGGCTGGCGACGATTTTGCATGCGGACACCATTTTCGTGCTCGAGAAAGGACGCATCGTCGAGAGCGGCGGCCACGCCGAACTGCTGGCCCAGAAAGGCTTGTATTACGCCATGTGGCGTCAGCAGATCGGCGAACGGCCGGCGCCGGCGAGCGGCGTCTAGCGTGCCGCCATCGGGGATACTCCGAAGACGTTGCCGCCTCATGCGGCGAACTCGAGCTGGCCGACGTGGCGACAGGCGTAGCGGTAGCCGTAGTACGACAGACGCGGCTTGACGTCGTTGAACACGATGCCGGCCGGGGCAATGCCGGCCCGGTTGAGCCGCTTGACCGCCTCGGCGATTTCGCGCGCCGTGCTGACGCCGGCGCGCACCACCAGGAACACGGCGCCGGCGTGGCTGCCGATCACCAGGGGATCGGCCAGCGCCAGCACCGGCGGCGAATCGACCAGCACCAGGTCGTAATGGCTGCGCAGTGCCTCGAGCAGGGCGCCCACATCGACCTGCAGCATCAGTTCGGGCCGCTCGCCGGCCAGGCTGCCGGTGGTCATCAGGTCGAGATTGGGCATGACGTCGCGCATCAGCGCCTTTGCCGGCGGCACCGCGCCGCTGGCGGCCTCGCACAGGCCGTCGCCACGCGGCACGCCGAAGGCCTGATGCAGGCAGCCGTTGCGCAGGTCGGCGTCGATCAGCAGCACGCGCTTGCCGCCGGCCGCCATGATGGCAGCGAAATTGGCCGAGACGAAGGACTTGCCCATGCCGCTGGTGGGCCCGGCAAACATGATGACGTTGTTGTCGAAATGCGGCATCGAAAAACGCAGTGAGGCGCGGAAGCTGCGCAAGGCTTCGATGGCGCCATCGGCAGGCTCGTCGCGGGCCAGCAGCGCTACCTTGCCATAGCGCATGGCACGCCGCGCCAGCCTGGCCTGGGCCGCGCTGTGGGGGATGCTGGCCGCCACCACGCGCGCGCCCAGCAATGCCTCGATGCGCAGGGGATCCTCGACGCCGCCGCCGAAATTTTTGCGCAGCAGCACGGCGGCCAGGCCGGCCAGCACGCCGAGCAAGGCGCCGGAGACCAGGATCGCCTTGCGGTGGGGCCGCACCGGCTCGTCGTCCACCATCGGCGCGTCGACCAGCCGCACACTGCCGACCTTGCCCACCGAGACGATGCGCAATTGCTGCGCCGTGTTGGCCAGCGCCGTGTACAGATCCGTATTGACCTTGATTTCGCGTCCCAGCCGCCCTGCTTCCTGTTCAAGCAGCGGCAACTGCGTGATGCGCTGCGCGGTGCGCGCCTGCTGGCGGTCGATGTCGGCGATTTGCCCGGTGACCGCGGTCACCATCGGATGGCGCGCCGTGAAGCGGGTCAACAGCTCGGTGCGCCGCTGCACCAGCTCGTCGCGGCGGGTGCGCGCGGCGGCGGCCTGCATCAGGCTGAGCTTGGCCTCCTCGGCGAAGTCGACCGTGCCGTGCGCGTGGCGGAAATTGTTGTAGTCGCTTTCGGCGCGCTCGAGCTTGTCTTTCAGTTTGGGCAGCTGGGCATCCAGAAAGGCCAGCGATTTATCCGCCTCCTCGCTCTTGTGGCGCAGGTTCTGCGACATGTACTGGCGGCTCACTTCCGTCAGCACGGCGTGTGCCGCTTCCGGGGTGGCGGCCTCGTAACGCACTTCGATCACGCCGGACTGGCGGCCCTGCTCGGCGATTTTCAGCTCGTGCTGCAAGCTTGCAATGGCGGCGGCGGCGGGAATGCGGCTGAACAGGAAGCGCGCGCCCGGCTTGCCGGCCAGACGGTCGACGGTGAGCAGCATCGGCCCGGCGCCGGTGGCAATTTGCAGCGCCTGGCCAACCCGTCCCTCGAAGCGCAGGCCGCTGCGCGGCTCGAACACGGTGTAGCGGCCATCGCCGCGCGCGAGCAGGCGGAAAGTGCGGCGCGCCCATCCGGGCGGCACTTCCAGACGGCCGATGTCGATCGATTCGCTCCCCCACACATAGCCGCCCGCACCGAACAGCCCGGGGCTGGACAACTGGCCCGGGCGCAGGTTGCGCATCAGCTTGCCGAGCACGGGAAAATAGTCCGGGCCGGCATCGATGTCCATGTGCAGACGCTCGACGGTGGCGCCCGCCACCGCCCGCGAGCGCAGCAATTCCATTTCGGCGCCGGCCGCCTTCTTGGTGTCGAACATCGAGGCGACGTCGTTGAGGGCATTGCGCGACGGCGTCGGCGTCGCTTCTTCCACGTAGATCAGCATGCTTGCTTCGAACACCGGGCGCAACAGCACCGCGACCAGCACGGCCGTTGTGAACACCGCGGTGAACACGGCGGCCACCATGCGCCAGTGGTCGCGCACCATGTTCAGATACATGGCGAACTCGCTTTCGTCGTCCTGCACCGGGGTGGACAGCACGATGCCGGGCTCGCTCTGGCGCCGTTCGCGATGGCGGTGCGGCTCGCGGCTACCGCGCGGGTCGAGGGCGGTGGAGGTTTTCATTGTTATCATCCCAACGTGAACGGGGCGGGCAGGTTTGGTTTTTGTAAAGAAATTTGCGAAATATGTGACATCGTTGCATCGCCATTGGCGTTGAATGTGCTTGTGGTAACAACATCGCGCTGCGAAAGCCCAGCCTCAACGCTATGCGTCCTGGCTATGCTGAGTTTGCGCTGGCGCAAACGAACACAGTCAGACCTCATTTTCCGCCGCGTTGCACGATGTTGCCTGCAGTTGTGGCCGGTTGCAGCGGCAACTGCCCAGGGTGGATAGCCCATCGCCACGCCGCAATGTCACGTAGGCAATATGCAACAGCGGACTGCTGTATGCGTCACAAGCGGGAATTTCCCGCTAAAATGCGGTTTCCGCACAATTCAGACCGATCGCTGACCCGAACCGATGAGCCAGGCCACGCCCGTTGCCCTTTCCCCCCCGCTGGACCTGTCCAGCTGCGACCAGGAGCCGATCCGCATTCCGGGCAGCATCCAGCCGCATGGCTTTTTGCTGTGCCTGTCCGCGCGGCTCGACGTACAACAGGCCAGCGATAACCTGGCGGCGCTGGCCGGCATGGCGGTGTCGGACGCCATCGGCCGGCCGCTCGAAGCGGTGGTGGGCGACGCCGCCACGGCCCTGCTCGCCCCTTACCGGGAGGGCGAGAACATGCCGGCCCGCGCGACCTATCTTGGCTCCGCAGCGCTGCCCAACGGCGCCTATTTCGACGTGCTCGGCCATGCCATCGACGGCCTGCTGCTGCTCGAATTCGAAGCCACCGCGCGCCATGCGCCCGCCGACTTTCGCCAGGTGTTCCCGCTGGTCGGCGAATTCCTGCAGAATTTGCCCAGCGCCACCACCATCGAGGCGATGAGCACGCTGGCGGCGCGCCAGATCCGCGCCCTGACCGGCTTCGGCCGTGTGATGGTGTACCGTTTCGACCGCGACGGCGACGGCCACGTCATGGCCGAGTGCCGTGCCGACGGTTACCGTTCCTACCTGGGGCAGTATTTTCCCGCCTCGGACATCCCGCGCCAGGCGCGCGAGCTGTACCGCGTCAACCGCATCCGCCTGATCGGCGATGCCAACTACACGCCGTCGCGGCTGGTGCCGGAGGCCAACCCTCTCACCAAGGCCCCCACCGACCTGTCGTTTGCCGCCCTGCGCAGCGTGTCGCCGATCCACCTGCAATACATGCGCAACATGGACACGCTGGCGTCGATGTCGGTGTCGGTGATGGTCAAGGGACAATTGTGGGGCTTGATTTCATGCCATAACGCAGAGCCGCACCCGCTCGAGTTCGACAAGCGCAGCGCCTGCGAACAGCTGGGCCAGATCCTGTCGCTGTCGATCGAATCGCGCGAGGATGCAGACGACCTGCAGTTCCGCCTCGAATTGCGGCGCATCATGGTGTCGATGCTGGCCGGCCTGACCCAGGGCGCCGACTTCATCGACAACATGAGCAATGTGTTCCCGGAACTGCTGCGCTTCGCGCGCGCCGGCGGCGTCGTCATCGTCGTCAACGATCGCGTGATCCTGCACGGTGACACCCCGGACGAGGCGCAGATCCGCGGCCTGGTCGACTGGCTCGGCGTGCACAGCCAGACCGACCTGTTTCACACCGATCAGCTGTCGGCGCAATATCCGCCGGCGGCCGACTTCGTGCGTAACGGCAGCGGCCTGCTGGCCATGCCGATTTCGCGCATCCACAAGCATTATCTGCTGTGGTTCCGCCCCGAGCTGGTGCAGACGGTCGATTGGGCCGGCAATCCGCACGGCAAGGACGACGCCGCGGCGCACGGTCAGCAACTGACCCCGCGCACCAGTTTCGCCAGCTGGCGCGAAACCATCCACGGCACCAGCGCGCCGTGGCACGCCGGCGAGATCGAGCTGGCCCTGGAGTTTCGCAGCGCGCTGCTGGGCATCGCCCTGGAGCGTGCCGAGCAGATGGCCGAACTGGCCGAAGAACTCGGCCGCGCCAACAAGGAACTGGAAGCGTTTTCGTATTCGGTGTCGCACGACCTGCGCGCGCCGCTGCGCCACATCGTCGGCTTTTCCAACCTGCTGATGGAATCGAGCGACGACAGCACGCCGGAAACGCGCCAGCGCTTCCTGTCGAACATCAAGGATTCCGCCCGCCTGGCCGGCAAGCTGGTCGACGATTTGCTGAGTTTTTCGCAAATGGGCCGCGCCGCCCTGCGTCCGATCAGAGTCAACATGGACGACATGGTCCAGGGCGCGATCAACAAGCTGAGCGCCGACTATGCCGGCCGCAAGGTGGAATGGCAACTGGGCAAGCTGCCGCAGATTATCGCCGACCCCAGTTTCCTGCAGCTGGCCGTGTTCAACCTGCTGGCCAACGCCGTCAAGTTCACCGGCCAGAAAGACCTCGCCATCATCGCCGTGGACGCCGTTGATACCGCCGCCGAGACGGTGTTCCGGGTGGCCGACAACGGCGCCGGATTCAATATGGAATACGTGCACAAGTTATTCGGCGTATTCCAGCGCCTGCACCGCATGGAAGATTTCCAGGGCACCGGCATCGGCCTGGCCAATGTGCGCCGCATCGTCGAGCGTCACGGCGGACGCGCCTGGGCGGAATCGACGCAGGGTGAAGGCGCGACGTTTTATTTCAGTATTCCTAAAGTATTGAATCTTTAATTTACCAGCTGTATTACAGCTTATTTGAAGGCACGCATGTTAAAGCCCATCTTATTGGTCGAAGATAATCCGCACGACCTCGAGCTGACGCTGATCGCCCTCTCGCGCAGCCAGTTGGCCAATGAAGTCATCATCGCCCGCGACGGCGCCGAAGCACTCGACTACCTGATGACGCGCGGTCAGTACGAAGGCCGCCAGGCCGGCAACCCGGCGGTGGTGCTGCTCGACCTGAAATTGCCGAAAATCGACGGCCTCGAAGTGCTCAAGGCGATTCGCAGCACCGACGGCCTGCGCAGCACGCCGGTGGTGATGCTGACGTCGTCGAAAGAAGAGCAGGATCTGATCCGCAGCTACGAGCTGGGGGTGAACGCGTATGTGGTCAAGCCGGTCGACTTCGGCGAATTTGTGCGGGCCATCGCTGATCTCGGTATCTTTTGGGCGGTGTTGAACGAGCCGCCTCCAGGCTCCGCCCGCTACATCAAACCCAACACTCAAAAGTGAGCGCCTGAACGCCCGCGACCCTGCTCTACGAGGCGACAGTCGATCCGAATCGGGTTTGCGTTCCCCCAAAAATCATCCGGCTCCGCCGGTGATTTTTGCCTGACTGGCCCTGGCCGGTAAGCCGGTTTTAACCTTGGCTCACTGACTAATCCACTCAAAAGTAGGTTTTCACTTTTGAGTGTTTTTACGCAGCGATTGCCGCGTGGCGGCGGCGGAGGAGGTGGCGGATGCGGGCGCTGAGGATGTCGGGGGAGTAGGGTTTTTGCAGGAGGTTGACGGTGGCGTCGACTTTTCCTTCGTGGGCCAGCACGCCTTCGGCGTAGCCGGAGGTGAACAACACCTGGGCGTCGGGCAGCTTGCTGCTGACGCGGTCGCGCAGTTCCAGGCTGCTGACCTGGCCGGGCATGATCACATCCGTAAATACCAGGTCGATGTGTTCGCCGCTGTCGATGATCTCGACGGCGCTGGCGCCGTCGTGGGCGGAGAGCACCTGGTAGCCCAGGCCGGATAGCAATTCGACGGTCGAGGTGCGCACGTCGGGTTCGTCTTCCACCACCAGAATCGTTTCCAGGCCGCCGAACAATTGCGAGCTCACCCCGTCGTCGCGTTGCGCCAGCTCATCGTGACTGCGCTGCAGATAAATCTTGACGCTGGTGCCGCGTCCCAGTTCGCTTTCGAGCACAATATCGCCGCCCGATTGCTTGACGAAGCCATACGCCATCGACAGGCCAAGGCCGGTGCCCTGCCCGGTCGGCTTGGTGGTGTAGAACGGTTCGAAGGCGCGCGCCAGCACCTCCGGCGGCATGCCGGCGCCGGTGTCGGCCACTTCGATCATCACATGCGCATCGCCCTTCAGTTCGCCGGCGGCGGCATCGCCCGGCGGCACGTTGCGGGCACGGATGGTCAAGGTGCCGCCGTCGCTCATGGCGTCGCGCGCGTTGATCACCAGGTTCAGCAACACGTTGTTGAGCTGGCCGGGATCGACCGTGGTCGGCCACAAATCGCGCTCGATGTCGCTGACCACGGTGGCGCGCGGGCCCAGCACGCGGCGCATCATGTCTTCCATGTCGAGCAGGACACTGGCCGGATCGATGACCACTGCCTGCAGCGGCTGGCGGCGGGCAAACGCCAGCAGGTGCGCCGACAGCTTGGCGCCCCGCTCGACGCCGGCCAGCGCCAGGTCGATACGCTTGAGCGATGTTTCGCTGATCCCGCCAAGCAGTTTGATCAGTTGCAGGTTGCCGCCGATGATTTGCAGGACGTTGTTGAAATCATGGGCAACACCGCCGGTCAACTGGCCGATCGCTTCCATCTTCTGCGCCTGGTGCAAGGCCGACTGGCTGGCGGCCAGTTCCTGCTGGCTGCGCCGTAACTCGATAAACGCGGCATCGCGCTGTTTTCGGGCAACGCACGCTTCGTGGTGGTAACGCACGCGCGCCACCAGTTCGCGTCCGTCTGGCCATTTGACGAGGTAATCGTTGGCCCCGGCGGCGAAGGCGCGCGCCTTGATGTCGGCATCCTCTTCGGACGACAGCAGGATGACGGGAATATGTTCGGTGACTGGATTGGCGCGCAACAACTTGACCACGCCGAAGCCGTCTACCTTGGGCATGCGCAGGTCGACCAGCACGACAGTCGCTTCGGCCTCGATGGCGGCGTCCACCGCGCGGGTGGAGTCGGATTCATAACGCAGGCATAGCCGTGAAAAATCGCGCAGGCTGTGCGCAATTAAATCTTGCGCAAACGGCTCGTCGTCGATCATCAAAACCGAGCAGTCTTCGAAGGCGTCGTCTTTCATAGGCAACTGGTCAGCCGGGCTATGGCTGAGCGATGGTGGTTCGATTTGTGAATTTTACATGAGCAATCGGAGTTTCTTGGCACAAATACTCAACCGTGCGCAACGGATTATGCCGCCGCATCGCAAGGCGCTTTGAAAATGTGCGGGTCATTTACGCACCGATTTCAGTTGGCGCAGATCGGCAATGGCATCGCGGCCAAAATCCTTGCTCATCATATAGTCGATCAACTGGCGCGCCACCCGCGCCGGCGCCGCCAGTTCGCCCGACTGCTTCAGCGCGTCGAAACGCTGGCGCAGCGGAAAATGTTCGATCGGGGTGGCGCGAATCTGCCCCTGCATGTCGGTATCGATGACGCCAGGCGACAGGCTGACGATGCGCAGGTTGCCGTTGTCATCCTGTGCGGCCGCGCTGGCATGCAGGTCGAGCGCCGCCTTGGTGGCGCAGTAGACGCTCCAGCCCGGATACGCGTTGCGCCCCGCCCCGCTGCTGACGTGGACGATACGGCAGGCGGCGCCCGGCGGCATGGCTTGCACCAGCGCCGCCGACAGCATCAAGGGGGCGGCGACGTTGATGGCGACGGCGCGGGCGACGTCCAGCGGGTCCTGCGAAGCGAGCGGCCCGACCGGCTGCACGGTGCCGGCATTATTGATGAGCAACACGGTATCGGCATCGGCCAGCCAGTCGCGCAGGCCATCGCCGCCCAGCCAGAACGCCAGCGCGGCGGTGTCGGCCATGTCGAGCGAGACTTCCGTGAGACGGGCGGCGCCGCCGTCGGCGGGCGGCTGCTGGCTGGCCGAGCGGGCAATACCCAGAACGTGGGTGCCGCGTTCGAGCAGATCGGCGGCCAGGGCGGCGCCCAGCCCCTTCGAGTGTCCCGTAACAATTGCCTTGATCATCGCATCTCCCTGCAGGGTTGGTCCAGG
>JAQGNM010000463.1 GCA_028291845.1 Massilia sp.
TGGGCATCGCTGAGGAAGCTTGGTGCCTGCATCTCGTCAAGGTAACAGCGCACCAGCGAGGAAATGATCAACAAGTCCCTGCGTTGGCCCGGATTGACGTCCGCTTTTGAAAATTCCGCCAGGCGCAGCATTTCCATGGCCTTGTCATGATGGCCCAGTTTTGAATCGAGGTACGCCTGCATCAGCTGCAAGGTGAGCTCGCTGCGAACGGTCAGGTAGGGGAATTTCTTCAGGATATTTCTGGAATACCCGATCCCGCGCGAGAGCACCAATTCCCAGCCGCCGCCTTCACACACAATCTGGATCGCAAGGCTTTGATCCTCTGCCGCCAGGGCATGGCCGATTGCCGCGATCAGGTCATGCTGTGCCAGCCAGCGCGCGGCTCGCCGATGCAGGTCCGGCGCGCGCGCGGACGATGTCCGGTTCAGCCGCTGCACCAAAAACTCGGCGAACATGTGATGAAACCGATACCAGTCGCCGTTGTCGTCAAGTGGCACCAGCAATGCATTGAAGTTGGCCAGCCGGTCCAGCAGTTCGGCACTATCGGTTTTCATACGCACCGAGTTCGCCAGATCGGCGTTGAGCCGGTCGAGTATCGACGTCTCCAGCACAAAGTCGCGCAGATCGTCCGGCAGGTCATTGACGACTTGCTCCACCAGGTATTCCGCCATCTCGGCGGTCTGGCCACTGAAATCCTTCAATCGATCGGGACTGCGTTTTCCCCTGTCAAGCCACAGCCGTGCCAGCTGCAGCGCCACCGCCCAGCCCTCGGTCCTGGCGTGCACCAGCGCCAGGTCGGACCGGCTGACCGCCGGCCCCAATATGGTCTGCGCCTCGACCTCCGAGAGTGCCAGATCGGACGCGTCCAGGTAATTGACCTGTCCCCGGGCATTCAGGGCCGACACATGGAAGTTGGGGCGTTTGCGGCCGCTGACGGCAAGATGGGTCTTGTCTGCGCCCTTATCGATCAGCATTTCTACGATGGCATCAACAGCGGCGGACTGCACGCGGTGATAGTCGTCCAGGATGATGAGGAGTTTGTTCGGCTGCCGTTCAATCGCCGACAACAGCCTGGTGACCACCCCTTGCACATTGGTCTCGATCGACGGGTTGCGTCCTGCCACGGCCAGCTTTCCCAGGTCCACGCCGGCGTCGCTGATCGAGCGAATCAGATAGGCCAGGAACCGGCCTGGTTCGCCATCTTCCTCATCCAGAGACAGCCAGCTTGCATGGGTTCCCGGTCGCTCGGCCAGGCGGTTCGACCATTGGGTCAGCAGGGTAGTCTTGCCAAACCCCGGGGGCGATACCAGGATGGTGAGCCGGCGCACGGAGTTGACGCTGAGATGCTCGATCAGCCGCGTGCGGACCGTGATGGTGACATGCTGCTTTGGTGGCGTCAGCTTGCCCACCAGCAGCCAGTCCGCTACGATCTCGCCCGCGGAATCGTGGCTGCTGGTATCGCCTTGTTGGTCCGTGCCCCGCTTGGTCATCTTTCTCGCTCGAAGTCTGTATTCCGGCTGCTACGCCTGGGTTGAACCGTCGCAGCCACGTGACCGGCCGAACGGCAATATCTTCCATAAGATGTCATCTGCAATTGCTGTGCAGGGAGCGTCCTGCCTGCCACCTGCTTTCGTACTGGCGCAGGCGCTTGCTGCGCAGCGCGCCGGCAGCGTTTTGGTTATACACGCAGGCGGCGTCGTTGTCGATGATGAACAGGTCGGGCGGCAGGCCGAAGCTGCTGGCAGATCCATGCCCCAGGCTTTCATATTGGCGAGCAAAAATCCGCTGCCGCCCACGGCCAGCGCCTTGGCCGGAAAGTGGCGGCGCGGCGCAAACATCGAGGAGCGGAGAAGTGGGCATGGTCATGGGTACCTTGGAGGACGTGAATGAAGCCGGTACGGTGCGGCTGCCGACAGCGGTAACCCAGCAAGACCCATGCCACGTGGAAAAGTGCACAAAGCCGCCGCATTGCACTGCCACAGTGCGCTCACCTTGCGCGCGTGCGCGTGCGCGGCGCCGGGCGTCCTGCAATGGGCTCATTTGACGTAGCCGAACGCGGAAGCGGCCTGGGCCTGCGTGATGTAGCCGTTACGCAGGTCGCTTTCAAGCGCCTCGCGCGAGCGCTCGTGCGGGTTGCCGAAGCCGCCACCGGTGCCGGTGACGATGCGGATCAGTTCACCGGCCCGCACCGGCACGCCGGTCGCCATCGTCGCCCGTTCGACCGCGCCGTCCAGTCGGTGGATTTCCGCGCGGTTGGCAGAGCCGCTCTGGCCACCTTGCGCGCCCCATGGGAGCGAATCGGTGCGGCTGTACGTCACCGTCAGGTAGGCCTCGGCTGCGGTGACACGGTAGTCGAGCACGACGCCTTTGCCACCGCAGAATTTGCCGGCCCCGCCATCTTCATTGTGGAAGGCGTACTGTTCAATCTGCACGCCGTAGCGCGATTCGGCCAGCTCGACCGGGATGTTGTAGGTCTCGCCGTTGGCGCAGCAGAACAGGCCGTTCACGCCGTCGCGTTCATGCGTGGCGCCCCAGCCGCCCAGCAACGGTTCACCGAAAACAAAGAAGCGGCCGTTGTCGGGGTGGACGCCGGCCAGGAAGGTGCCGCAAACGGAACGGTAGTGGCCCGCGGGCAGCCTGGTCGGCATGGCCGGCAGCAGGGCCTTCCATACCAGCTCGATGCATGCGACCAGCGATTCATAGTACATCGACATGGGCGCCGGGCTTTGCGCGGTCAGCATCGTGCCGTCGGGACAGACGATCTTGACATGCCGGAAGCAACCGCCGTTGGCAGGCAGGTCCGGGTCGGTGACCGCCTTCAGGGCGTAGCGTACCGCCGTGATCAGCCCCGTGCGGCTGGTGTTGATCGGCCCCGGCGCCTGCGGGTCGGTGCCGGTGAAGTCGACCGTGACGTCGCCGGCCTTCAGCGTGACCTTGACACGGATCGTGAATGGCCCGTTGCCAAGGCCGTCCGCTTCGATGATGTCTTCGGCGGAAAATTCGCCGTCGGGCAGGTCTTCGAGCTGGCGCTTGGTCATGCGTTCGCTGTAGTCGAGCAAGTCGCGCATCGCGTCCAGAGCGACGTCGTCGCCATAGCGCCCGAAGATCTCGAGGATGCGCTGCTCGCCCGTGCGCGCCGCCGCGACGCCGGCGTGCATGTCGCCGATGGTCTGGTTCGGCATGCGCACGTTGGCCTGGATGATCTTGACCAGGCTCTCGTTGAGGCGGCCCTGGTCGTACAGCTTCAGGAAGCGCATGTGCAGGCCTTCCTGGAAGATTTCGCGCGCGGTCGTCGAGACGCTGCCGGCGTCCTTGCCACCGATCTCGGTCCAGTGGGACTTGTTGACGGTGAACGCAACGAGCTTGTCCTTGAAAAACACCGGGACGATGATCGCCACGTCCGACAGGTGGGTGCCGCCGCCTTCGTACGGCGTATTGGTGATGATCACGTCGCCGGACGCGAGCTTGTCGCCGGGATAGTGCAGCAGCGCGCTCTGGACCGCCGTGTCGAGCGTCGCAAGGAAGGACGACACGCCATTGCCCTGGGCGATCAGCTCGCCGCTGGCGTCGGTCAGGCCGACCGCGAAATCGGTGGTTTCGTAGATGATCGGGCTCATGCTGGTGCGGATCATCACCTGGAACATCTCCTGGCCGATCGCGGTCATGGAGTCTTTGATGACCTGCAGTGTTACCGGATCGTGTTTCATGATGTGGCCTCGCGCAGTTCGATGATCAGGTTTCCGTAGGCATCGACCGTCAACTGGTGACCTGGCGAAAGCGCCATGGATGAGGTGCTGTCTTGAACGATGGCCGGTCCGACCAGGGTCATTCCCGGCTCCAGGAAATCCGCGGCATAAACAGCGGCCGTCTGGACGCCGTCATGTTCAAAAAAGGCCTCGCGGGTTCCCCTCTGGGCATCCTTGAGCGTAAAGTTCTTCGATTCGCGGAACTGTGGTTTTGGCTTCTCGACCGAGGCGCCGGCCACCAGGTGAAAATTCACCAGTTCGACCGCCGCGTCCGCGAGGCGGAAGGTGTAGCGCTTCTCATGGTCGGCGTGGAAACTGGCGATCACGGTGTCGATATCGGCGCTGTTGCCGAGCGCCGCCAGGTCGAGCTTGATTTTGACGGTGTGCTCCTGGCCGGCGTAACGCAGGTCGACGTAGTGTTCGAAATACGGCTGGACGTCGGCCATGCCGGAGCCGCGGAAATCCTGCATGGCTTCGCCTTCCATGGTCGTGAAGACGGCGATGATTTCTTGCGCTGCCGATGCGTGCAGTTCCATGATCCGCGTTTGCGTGTAGTCGCGGCGAATGTCGGTGAGCAGCATTCCCCATGCCGAAAAGACCGCCGCATTGGCCGGGATGATGACCCGTGGTATCCCGAGCTCTTCCGCCAGTTCGATTGCGTGCAGCGCGCCGCCGCCGCCAAACGCCATCAGGACGAAGTCGCGCGGGTCGTAGCCCTTGTTGGTCGAAACCAGTTTCAAGGCGTTGACCATGTTGGCGTTGGCGATGCGCAGCACGCCCTGGGCAGCCTGCCGCGCGGACAGGCCAAGCTTGTCGCCGAGTGCGGCAAAGGCCGCTTCGACCTGCCCCATATCGGGCGCGACCGCTCCCTGCAGGAACTGTTGCGGATCGATCCGTCCGAGGAACAGATTGGCGTCGGTGGTGGTGGGCAAGACCCCGCCGCGACCGTAGGCCACCGGACCTGGCTTGGCACCGGCGCTCTTCGGCCCGACCTGCAGGCGGCCACCTGCGTCGACGCTGGCGATGCTGCCGCCGCCATTGCCGATTTCAACCAGGTCGATGACCGCCGTTTGAATCGGATATCCCGGGTTCTTGCTGGTGCGTTCGATGTGGTATTCGGTCGATACCGGCAAACGGCCTTCGCTGATCAATGTGCACTTTGCCGTCGTGCCGCCGACGTCGAGCGCAATGATGTTGTGCTCGCCGATCAGGTCGCCCAGGGCGCGTGCCGCCAGCATGCCGCTGGCCGCCCCGGATTCCACCATCGAGACCGGATTGCGCAAGGCGCCCTGCAGGCTGGTCATGCCGCCGTTCGATTGCATGAGGTAAAGCGCGCCCACGAATGCCTGGTCCGATAATCCCTGGCGCAACAAGCCCAGGTAATGGCTCACCACTGGCGACACGTACGCCGACGCGACGGTCGTGTTGCTGCGCTCGTACTCGCGCCATTCGCGCGAAATCTCGGACGACGCCACCACCGGGATGTCCGGCAGCAGGGCCCGCAGTTCCTTCGCGATCGCCTGTTCGTTCGCCGGATTGCGATAGGCGTGCAGGCAGCAGATGGCGATCGCCTCGACACCGAGTGTCTTGATGTGTGCCGCGATGCCGGCAAGTTCTTCGAGCTGGGCCGGGGTCTGGATTTCGCCGCGATGGTTGACCCTTTCGCTCACCTCGAAGCGCAGTTGGCGCTCGACGAAGGAAGCCGGTTTGGTGAAGTTCAGGTTGAACAGGTCCGGCCGGTTGCCGCGCGCGATCTCGAGCACGTCGCGAAAGCCGCGGGTGGTGATCAGCGCGGTCTTGGCGCCGCGCCGCTCGGTGAGCACATTGATGACGATGGTGGCGCCGTGCGCCAGCATGTCGATGGACGCCGCCGGGACGCCGCAGCGCGAAATGGCGTCGATCACGCCCTTTTCAAACGCGCCCGGCGTGGTATCGACCTTGAGCGTCTTCAGGCGACCGCTCATCGTCTCGGAATCATATTCGAACAAGACGAGGTCGGTGAAGGTACCGCCGACGTCGGTCGCTACGTGAATGGACATGGTTGCTTCCTGCTGATGTTGGTCAGTGCGGTGGACACGCGGCACGGCGCCACATTAAACAGAATGCAGGCGCCCCGGACCAAGCGCCTGCGCATCGATACCGAATTGCGCGAGCTCTTGCGGCACCGGCAGTCCACGCAGCATGGCCGAATAAAGCTGACCGGCGGCGGGTGCGGTCTGTATGCCGTAACCGCCCTGCGCCGCGGCCCAGAAAAAGCCCGGCACCAGCGGATCGAAGCCGCCCACGAACTCGCCGTCGCCAACGAACGAGCGCAGGCCGGCCCAGACATGACTGGGGCGTCGAACGATCAAGGTGGTCAGTTCCTGGATGTTGTCGATGGCGATAGCGATATCGAGTTCCTCGGCCTGCACGTCATGCGGCTCGACCAGATCTTCATTGGCCGGCGAGCCGAGCAACATGCCGGCATCCGGTTTGACGTAAAAGGAATGTTCGACATCCATGAACATCGGCCAGCGCGAACTGTCGACCCCTTGCGGCGGCGCAAACATCAGCGCCGAGCGCCGCTTCGGCATCAGCCCGATCGGGGATGCGCCGGCCATCGCACCGATGACATCGGCCCAGGCACCAGCCGCATTGATCAGTATCGGCGCGCGATAGCTGCCTTGGCTGGTGGCGACCTCCCAAACATCATCCACGCGCTTCAAGCCCGATACTTCGGCATCGCTGAACAGTTTGCTGCCGTTGCTGCGAGCACCACGCAAAAATCCCTGGTGTAAGCCGTGCACATCGATATCCGAGGCATCGGCTTCATACACCGCGCCGAGCAGATTTTCCGGGCGCAATACCGGCACGCGACGACAGGTTGCAGCCGCGTCCAGACGTTCCACATCGCGCGTCACCGAGCGCACCAGGGCTTCATGCGCATCGAGTGCCGCCTCCTGCCCGCGGGTGGCGAAGAACAGCGCACCGCGTGGCGTCAACAGTGCATGCTCACAGAAGCCTGCCGGAGGCCGGTCGAAAAATGCGCGGCTGGCGCGGGTCAGCGCGCGTACTTGCGGCGGCCCATAACTGGCCATGAACAGCGCCGCCGAGCGGCCCGTGCTGTGATAGCCGGGTTGCACTTCGCGCTCCAGAACGATCACGGTGCCATGCTGCGACAGCCAGTACGCAATCGACGCGCCGGCAATGCCTGCGCCGATGACGATGTAGTCGGTTTGTGTTTTGCTCATGTCCGGACATTTCCCTACAATTCATTCTTGACGATAGAACCGTTCTTCATGATGAAAGGGATACGCTGTCCGTTTTGCGCCAGCAAATCGATGTTGGCGAGCGGATTTCCATCGACCAACAGCAAGTCGGCATACGCGCCCGCCGATACGCAGCCAAGTTTCCCGCTTAACATCAGTATTTCCGCGCCGACCGATGTTGCCTGCCGCAAGATCTCGAAAGGGGAAAATACTTCACTGCGCAGCGTGAATTCCTCGCACCTGCGGGTGTATAAATCACCGATCAGGTCGGTCCCGAAGCCAAGCTTCACTCCTGCATTGCGCAGTACATCGAGTGCGGCCACCGACTGGGCGGCGACGATTTTTGCCTTTTCTTGCGACACCTTCGAAAGGCCGATCGATTCACCAAGTTCGGCAAGTGCACGGAATACGATCAGCGTTGGCACAACGTAAGCGTTTCGAGAAGCAACATATTCAGCTGTCGCTTTATCGATGAGGGCGCCGTGTTCGATAGTACGGACGCCACAGTCGATAGCACGCCGAATGGCGTCCGGCGGGTTGCAATGGGCCGCCACATAAGTGCGGCGAGCAGTCGCTTCCCCCACCACAGCGCGTATTTCGTCCTCCCGGTATTGCGCCGCCCAGATCGGATCAGTTGTCGATGCAACACCGCCAGAGGCCATAATTTTCAAGCAGTGCGCCCCTTTGCGCAGTTCCTCCCGCGCAGCTTTTACGCAGGCGTCGACGCCGTCGACAATGACTGCAATCGAATTACACTCGCTGCAATGGCATCCCGATCCACCCTCGTGCTGGTTTTCGCCGACACGCCGAAGATCGCCGTGCCCGCCGGTCATCGACAAGGCCTTGCCCGAGTAAAAATAGCGCGGCGCGCGCACCAGGCCATGGTCGACGGCCAGGGCCATGCTCCAGTCACCGCCGCCGACGTCACGAACCGTCGTAAAGCCGCAATCCAAGGCGTGACCAAGCAACTTGATCCCATAGGCAGTGCGATAGGCATCGCCCGACCGGTCGACCTTGGCGACATCGACATCCGAAATGTAGGCATGGGTGTGCAGGTCTATCAGGCCCGGCATCAGCGTTCGCCCGGCGGCGTCAATTTTCATCGCGCCATTGTCTTTAATCGCTTGATCCGATACCGCCAGTATTTCCGAACCCTCGATCAAAACCGACATTCCGCCAATCAAATCAGGGCTCACCCCGTCAAAGATATTCGCGTTTTCAATGATTATCCTGTCCATTTCAGCCCTTGTTTTATGCGTCAAACCGTGACCTGGTAGATTGATTGCGCCAGTTCAGGAGTCAAATATTCATTGCGCACGTCATTCTTTACGGACTGCGGGTCGCGTTCGAGTGGATCGCCATACCCACCGCCAGCGCCGGTTCGAATGCGAACGATATCGTCCTTATTCAATGCCAACCCACTGACAAAGGAATGCCGCTCCGATCCGCCCTGTGCCCGAATAATCTCCACATAATTGGATGATCCTTCCTGACCGCCTTCCAGTCCCCACGGAAGAATTTTGGAGCGGGTATATCCACAAGTGATGAAGCTTTCGTCGGAGCGAATCCGATAATCAAGCTTGATGCCGCGTCCACCGCGATGTTTACCATGCCCACCCGGCTCGGAATTAAGTTCGAAACGGTCGACATAGATCCCGTAGCGCGCCTCGCACACCTCGACCGGACAGTTATAGGTCTCGCCGTGCAGCCCTGAAAATACTGCGTTGTTACCGTCGTTATCCTTATCTCCACCCCAGCCACCGATTTCAGGTTCGACCAGTGTGTAAGCACGCCCCGTGTCCGGATGTGTGCCGCCGATAACCGTTGCACAAACCGAGGAGAAGTTGCCGGCCGGTAGGCGATCAGGCATGTGGGGTGCCAGACAGCGCAAGATCAGATCATGTACACGAATCAGGTTTTCAAAATAGAAGCCTTCGGCAGCCGGCATGACCGCATCGAATAGCGTTCCTGGCGTGGTCACCACCTTAAGCGGACGGAAGGTGCCGCCGTTGGTCATCCCCTGGGGACTGGAAATAGCCTTGAAGGCCATTTGCGCGGCAATGATGGTACCGTCACGACTTAAATTGATCGGTCCGGCTACCTGTGCAGGATTGTCCCGCAGATCGACTGTTATTTGATCGTCAGAAAGTTCGATGGCGACTTTAAAAACCTGGCCATCGTCCTGCAATTCCTCGGTGACGAAGCGGCCTTTCGGCAATTCCTTCAGTGCGCGACGGGAAATTTCTTCGCCGTAGTTCATGAATTCCGTGATTGCGTCAAGGAATACGTCGGTTCCGTATTTTTTCGCCAGGTCGACAATACGACGCTCGCCACTGCGGACCGCCGCAACGCCGGCCCACATATCGCCTTCCAGGAAATCCGGCATGCGCGAATTTGCACAAAGTATCTGCACGACGGAGCGAATGATTTTGCCTTTTGAAATCAGCTTCACAGCCGTGAGGCGCAATCCTTCCTGATAAATCTCGGTCGCTTCGGTCGACAGCGATCCCGGGACCATCCCGCCGACATCATTCCAATGCGCGATGTTTGCAGTCCACGCGACAATCTTCCCATCAGAAAATACTGGCATGGCAAGGATAACGTCATTCAGATGGCTGACCCCACCGGAATGCGGGTCGTTGGTGATGAACACATCGCCAGGCTCAATGTCGCCGACCTCTGTATTTTCCTTGATAATGAATTTGACGGCTTTGTCGAGCACGCCGATAAACGCTGGAATACCGGCCCCTGAGCTGGCGATTTCCCCGGATGCGTCCGTGATACCCGTGCCCATATCCAATACTTCATAGATAATCGGGCTCATTGCGGTTTGACGCATGGCCGCAAACATTTCATCGGCGATTGCCTGCAGCGCATTCTGGATGATTTCCAGTGTAAACACATCAACTTGGCTCATTGCGAACTCCTCATTTCGATAAATAAATTTGGGTATTTCCGAAGCGATCGATCTCTACACGATTTGACGGATGTATGACGATCGTCGTACCTGGATCTTCAATGATGGCCGGACCTTCAAATGTCATGCCCGGCTCAAGCTTGGTGCTGTCGTAAATCGTCGCCTGGTGAATACCCGCAAGTGCATAATCGACCATTCGCTTGCCTTTGATTGCAGCGGATAAGGTCAAGCCAGTGACCGGCAATTCGACCAGGTCAAGTTTACCAATCTCAGCCGTAGCAACGATGTGAAAGCCGACAATCTCCAGCGGCGCATTCAAGCGAT
>JAQGNM010000474.1 GCA_028291845.1 Massilia sp.
ATTCGCCGGGCGGCGACGTGCGGCCGCTGCCGATGCCGCTCCCCGGTACGATCGCCGGCGCCATGGCTGGTTCGATCACCTCGCTGGCCCAGCTGGGCGCGGCGGGCGGCTGGATCGGCTTGCTCGAACTGCAGGCGGCCTCGATGCTCAGCGCCGGCCAGTCGGAAGTGATGGATGTTTTAGGAAAACAGTTCGAGTCGGCCCTGATCAAGACCGCCCTGAAACATACCCACGGCCGCAAGAACGACGCCGCGGTGCGCCTCGGCATCGGCCGAAACACCATCACTCGAAAAATCGCCGAGCTCGGCATCGACGGCGCGCGCGAAGAGTAAAAGTAATCAAACAAAAGTACAAACCTACTTTTGTTTGGCTCTGGCGTGCCCAAATTCTTTTGGTATGGAAGGCAACGCTTACAGTCTGAAAAACAGCCAAAAATCCCTGGCGAAGCCAGTTGATTTTTGGCGGAAAGTGCACGCCAGAGCGGCACGCCGCTCACTTCGCCCGCCTTGTAGTAAAGTTTGGTCCGGCGGCATGTGCCGCATTTTCACGGACCGTCATGCTGATCAATTGCGTCGCCTACCAGGAAGGCAAGAAACTTTCCGATATTCCCGTTGCCGAAATCAGCGACTATCTTGAAAAGCCCGACACCTTCGTCTGGGTCGCCCTGCGCGATCCCGATTCGACCGAACTGGCCGAAGCGAAGGACGAGTTCAGCCTGCATGAACTGGCGGTCGAAGACGCCGAGCGCGGCAATCAACGGCCGAAGATCGAGGAATACGGCGACTCGCTGTTTGCCGTCATCCAGACCGTCGAACTGGTCGAGGGCGAAACCGATCTGCACGTGGGCGAACTGGACGTGTTTGTCGGCCCCAACTATGTGCTGTCATCGCGCCGCAATACCACCCACGGTTTTCTCGGCGTGCGCGCGCGCGCCGAGCGCGAGCCGCACCTGCTGGCGCAAGGCTCGGCCTTTGTTTTATATGCGCTGATGGACGCCGTGGTCGACCGCTATTTTCCCGTCGCCGACCAGCTCGAAGCGGAACTGGAAACCATCGAAAACAATATTTTTACGCAAGGCGCGCAGCGCGCCAACATCGAAAAACTGTACGATTTGAAATCGCGCGTGTTGACCCTGCGCCATGCCGTGATGCCGCTGATGGAAGCGGTCGGTCGCCTGTACGGCGGGCGCGTGCCGGCCATCTGCATCGACACCCAGGATTATTTCAGGGACATCCACGACCACCTGGTGCGCATCGCCACCACCCTCGACACCATCCGCGACACCATCAGCACGGCGATCCAGGTCAACCTGTCGATGGTGGCGATCGACGAAAGCGAAGTCAACAAGCGCCTGGCGGCATGGGCGGCAATCTTCGCCGTGTTCACCGCCTTTGCCGGCGTGTGGGGCATGAATTTCAAATTCATGCCGGAACTGGAGTGGAAATATGGTTATCCGATGGCGGTCGGAGTGATGGTGGTAGTGTGTTTTTACATGCATCGCCGCTTCAAGAAATCCGGATGGTTATAACGGGACGCAAAAAAGCCGGGTTTTAACACCCGGCTTGGCTGTTTACCGTAAGCGACGATTTAGAAGCTGTACGAAGCGCGCACGTACACGGTGCGGCCGGTGGCGTCGGCGTAGCGTGGATCGTAGCCAGCCTGGAAGGTTTCGGTCTGGTAGCTGATCGGCGGCTGGCGGTCGAACATATTGCGCAGGCCGGCGGTGATGCCGATCCCTTTCTTCATGGTGTACGACAGGTAGCTGTCGAAGGTGGTGTAGGAAGCCACCTTGTAGTCAGGGTCCTGGTCGATGTAACCGGTCTTGTGGTGGCCGGCCAGGCCGGCGCCCCAGTTACCCATGTTCCAGTTCAAGGCAAAATTGTTTTGCCAGCGGAAGACCGGACCGGTACCCGAGTAGATGCCGACGTTCTGATGCCATTCGCCGCCTGCCGAGTTCTGGTACTCGTACTTGTGCACGTAGGTGCTGTTCAACTGGAAGTTGTAGCTGCCATAGGTGTTGGTGCGCATGCGGTAGATGGCCGACAGGTCGACGCCGTTGGTGCGGATGCCGCCCAGGTTCTGGGTGCGCAGGTCGACGTAGCCGCAGGTGAGCGGGTTCGGGCACTGCGAGCCATCGGTGGCCAGGTCGCCCGCCGCCGTGCGGTGGTAGATGCCGGCGTAGGTCGCCGGGTCGGCGAACACGTCATCCTGCGACAGGGTGCCGATGACGTTCCTCAGGTTGACCGCCCAGATATCGGCGCCCAGGGTCAGGTTGTTGATCGGCTCGATCACGATACCGAGGGTGGCGTTCTTCGATTTTTCCGGCTGCAGATTGCTGTTGCCGCCTGCCAGGACCTGGAATTGCTGGCCGCAGTTGGCGGCCGGCGATTTGCCCGGCGCCACGGCGCCGCCCGGGCAGTTGACCGGATCGTCGTAGATGGCCGAGTTGGTGTAGGTGTTGGCCGAGTTGATTTCATACAGCGACGGCGCGCGGAAGCCGGTCGAGAACGAGCCGCGCACCAGCACGGCCTTGGTCGGTTGCCATCTGAAACCCAGTTTTGGATTTGTGGTGTTGCCGAAGTCGCTGTACTTGTCGAAACGCACCGCGGCGGTGACGTCGAGGGTCGAGATCACCGGCACATTCAATTCGGCGTAGGCGGCGTAGACGCTGCGCGAACCTTCGTTGCGCGACTCGGGATCGATACCGGTCGAAGCGACCACCTTGGAAGCGTAGTCGTAGTTGGCGGCCGACAGGAATTTCTCGTGACGTCCTTCGGCGCCGACGGCAATGGCGGCGGCGCGGCCGGCATGCAGCCAGTCGCCCAGCTCGCGGCTGGCGTGGAAATCGACGCCGGTGGTGGTGCCCTTGGCGTTCTGCACGTTGCCGTCGAGCGCGGCGCTGTTGATCAATGCGGTGCCGGCGGCATCCTGCGCGCCGTACGGGTTGATCACGCCGTTCAAGACGCCGGCGGTGATGATGCCGCCGTCGCTGTAGCCCCTCAGGTTTTCGCTGACCTTGTTCTCGTTGTAGGAGAAGGCGGTCTCGTAATCCCAGCCCGACAGGTTGCCGTTGAGCGAAGCGATGAAACGCTGCTGCTTGTTGACGTTGTTGTCGGCGCGCGGGCCGTTTTCCAGGTCGCGCCACTTGACGTGCACAAAGCCATCCTGCGCGCCGTCGCCGCCGAGGCCGTCGTTAAAGGTCGGCGACAGCGGAATGTTCGGGGTGAAGTTGCCGTTGCCCGGGTAGTAAGGATTGAGGGTGCCGTTCGGGCGCAGGCGGTTCTGGATCAGGCCGCCGTACGGGACCGGGGCGATCTGGCTGCTGACCTTGCTCTCGCTGGCCATGTACTCGACGCCCAGTTCATGGTTGGCGTTCAGGCGCAGGGTACCCTTGATCAGGCCGGTGGTGCGGTCGGTCTTCGGGATGTAGTCGACGAAGCTCGAGGTGGTCATCTGGCAGCTGGTGGCGCTGCCGGCGATCAGGTTCGGCGCGCTGGCGCAATTGCCGCCGACCGGATTGCCGCTCTCGCCGCCCTGGTAGTAGTTGGCCGGGCTGGTGGTGGGCGACAGGCCGCCCGGGTAACGGGTGTTGTAGTTGCGCTCGAGACCGCCGATGGCTTTTTGTTCCTGGTGGTCGATCACGCCGAAGATGTTCCAGCCGTCGCTGGCCAGATCGCCCTTGCCGAACGCCACGTTGATCGATTTCGACACGCCGCCGCTTTGTTTCGGCTGGTCGTAACCGATGGTGGCGACGCCGCCCTGGTAGTCTTTTCTGGTAATAAAGTTGATCACGCCGCCGACCGCGTCGGAGCCGTACAGGGCCGAGGCGCCGTCGCGCAGCACTTCGACGCGCTCGAGGGCGGCGAAGGGAATCATGTTCAGGTCGGGCGCCGAGCTGTCGAGCGCGTTGTTGGCGAGGCGGCGGCCATTGAGCAGCACCAGGGTTTTATTGGCGCCGATGCCGCGCAGGTCGGCAAACGCCGCGCCGCCGGTGGACAGGCCGACCACCTGGCTGGTGCCTTGCTGCGATTGCGCCATCGACAGGTTCGACATGACCTGCTCGATGGTGGTGATGCCTTGCTTTTTCAGATCGTCCATGCGCAGCACGGTGACCGGTACGGCGGTCTCGGCGTCGATGCGTTTGATGGCCGAGCCGGTGATTTCGACGCGCTGGATCGGGCCGGTGGTTTCCTGCGCCAGGGCGGCCTGGCTTGCCAGACCCACGCCGACTGCGACGGTGCCTGAGAACATCAGGCGCAGCGAGCGGGACAATACGGTTTCCATCATTTTTGTAACTCCTCGTGAACTAGTCTTGGCGACGACGCTGTGGGCGCCACGGCCGCGCGCGCTTTGCGCTGGCGGCACGGCATCACACCACCGGGCTTATCGAAGGGTCAAGACTGCGCGTGGTACGTACGCCGGGATACAACGGACATGTTTCGATACCGTGCGCGCCTTGACACGGGCATGTAGCGCCCGCCACTGTAAGAGCGCTTGCAGATCTGCTTGGTTCGCTTGCATAGCTTGAGCAAGCTCAGCGATTACACTTGTTACGATGCGTTACATGCACCGTCAGCTTTTATTGCAGTGCTGATTGCTTCGTACAGACGTAAAAAAACCGGCCATCCGGCCGGTTTTCAGCAGTTGCAACGGCTCGATCAATCGATCATCGCCATGGCCACCGCCTCGGCAACTTTAATCCCGTCGACGGCTGCCGACAGGATGCCGCCGGCATAGCCCGCGCCTTCGCCAGCTGGAAACAGGCCCCGCGTATTCAAGCTTTGCAGATCGCCGTCGTTTCTCTTGATGCGGATCGGCGACGAGGTGCGCGTTTCCACCCCGGTCAGCAGGGCATCCTTGTGAAAATATCCCTTGATCTGCTTGTCGAAAGCGGGAAACGCTTCGCGCATGGCGGTGATGGCATATTCCGGCAGCACGCCGCCCAGGTCGGTGAGATGAATGCCCGGGGTGTAGGAGGGCAGCACCGCGCCGAAGGCGGTGGAGGGGCGGCCGGCAACGAAGTCGCCCATCAGCTGGCCGGGGGCGTCATACGTGCCGCCGCCGAGCGCAAAGGCGCGCTCTTCGAGGTCGCGCTGCAGGGCGATGCCGGCCAGCGGATGGCCCGGGTAGTCGGCCGGGGTGATGCCGACCACGATGGCGCTGTTGGCGTTGCGTTCGTTTCTCGAGTACTGGCTCATGCCGTTGGTGACCAGGCGGCCCGGCTCGGATGCCGCCGCCACCACGGTGCCGCCCGGGCACATGCAAAAGCTGTAGACGGAGCGGCCGTTTTTTGCGTGGTGCACCAATTTATAGTCGGCGGCGCCGAGGATTTTATTGCCGGCATTCGGGCCGAAGCGGCAGGCGTCGATCAGCGACTGCGGGTGTTCGACCCGAAAGCCGATCGAAAACGGTTTCGCCTCGATATACACGCCCCGTTCGTAGAGCATCTCGAAGGTGTCGCGCGCGCTGTGGCCGATCGC
>JAQGNM010000516.1 GCA_028291845.1 Massilia sp.
GGTGCCGCTTGCAGGTCTCGATCGCCAGCCGGGTGTTGTGCTCGGCCAGCGGGCCATCCATCGGCTGGACAAAAAAATGATCGAACTGCAAATGCTCGTAGGCGGACAAATCCTGGCCGGTCTGCGGAATTACCACTTTCAATTCATTGCCCCTTTCCGCCACCAGTGTCGAACCCATTTTCGGGCTGACGCAAATCCAGTCGACCCCGGGCGGCACCGGCAGGGTGCCGTTGGTTTCGATGGCGATTTCAAAGCCGGCGCCGTGGATGGCGTCGATCAAGGGCGCGTCCAGCTGCAGCAAGGGTTCGCCGCCGGTGAAGACGACGTATTTGCTGGCCGGATAGCTGGCCGGCCACAGCACGTCGATCGCCGCCGCCAGTTCGGCGGCGCTGCGGAACTTGCCGCCGCCTTCGCCATCGGTGCCGACGAAATCGGTGTCGCAGAACTGGCAGACTGCACCTGCACGGTCGGCTTCACGCCCGGTCCACAGATTGCAGCCGGAAAAGCGGCAAAACACCGCCGGGCGGCCGGCCTGGGCCCCCTCGCCCTGCAAGGTGTAAAAGATCTCTTTGATGCTGTAAGTCACGGTATTCCTTGGTGTTCAACCGACCATTATACCAAGCCGGCGCTCGCTCGCCATGCAAGCCGCCGAGTAAATCGTTAACCGCGCTGGATAAGGATTGATGCCGCACGGCATCTATTGACTCACGACAACATGACCGCGATGGCTCTTCCGTAAGCTGTCTTCTTCTCCCGGACGATCGCCGCCATGAACCACGTCAGCCGTTGTGCCCTCGTATCCACCGCTTTAGTACTTTGCGTGACCCCGGTCGGCGCCTGCATGCTGGGATTGTGGCCCGGCACCCAGCCTCTGCTGTCGATGGCGATGACCGGCATGGCGCTGGCCGCCCTGGTGTTTCACTGCATACTGGTGCGCCACCTGGGCGCGGCCGACGCTCTGGCCTCTGCCCGCGAGCAGGTCAAACGCGAACAGCATGCGCGCGGCAAGGCCGAGCAGGCGCTGGCCGAGACCCATGATGCCCTGTACCGCCTGATCCGCCAGCAGGAGCAGGTGCGCGAAAGCGAACGCAACCGCATCGCCCGCGACATCCACGACGACCTCGGCCAGCACCTGCTGGCGCTGAAGATCGAGGTGCAGCTGGCCCGCCACGGCGAAGCCTGCAATCCGGCGCCGGGACCATCGACGCTCGAACGCCTGGCGGAGAATGTCGACCAGACCATCGCTGCGCTGCGCGTGGTAATCGAAAACCTGCGTCCGCAAGCGCTGGAGGACGGTCTGCAAGTGGCGATGGAACATCATCTGCGCGAGTTTTCGAGATTGAACGGCATCGGCTACCAGTTGATCGCCGGCGCCGACCATGCGGGCGGTCCGTTCGACCGCGATCTCGACGTGGTGCTGCTGCGCATTCTGCGCGAGTCGCTGTCGAACGTGGTGCGCCACGCCCAGGCCAGCGAAGTGTGGGTGGCGCTCAAGCGCAGCGACAAGGACGTGACGCTCGAAATTCGCGACAACGGTATCGGCATCGCCGCGCCGCCGGTCGCATCGCCCGACAGCGCCAACGCTGCCGCGCCGCGCGGCTGCGGCCTGGCCGGCATCGCCGACCGGGTGGCGGCGGTGGGCGGCAGCTTCGCCATCGACAGCGGACCGGGCGCCGGCACCGTGTTATCGATGTCAATTCCCTTGCCGCAGCGTTGACACGAGATGTCTTCCACTATTGCGCAATATCAAAGGTTACGCCAAAGCCTTGTAGGAAAATCGGAACTTGTCGGCAATCAACTATTTGCTCACCGGACAGTTTATACAGGACCGACCATGCCCAGCCTTCACCGCATCCCCGCCGCCACGCCACTGCACAACGGCGCGTTTGCCTCGCGCCTGATGGAAATGCTGGCCGTGCCGACCTTCGTGCTCGATACCGGCTGCCGGGTAATGATCTGGAACAAGGCTTGCGAACGGCTCACCGGGGTCGCCGCCCACGACGTGATCGGCACGCGCGACCACTGGCGCAGTTTTCACCAGTCGCCGCGGCCCACCCTGGCCGACCTGGTGATGCAAAAGCGCGGCGCCGAACTGAGCCAGTTGTACCCGCTGCCGGCGATCCATCCGGCCGAGGATGGCGCCCTGTGCGCCGAAAGCTGGTGCGACATGCCGCGCATGGGTACGCGGCGCTATCTGGCGGCCGACGCCAGCCCGATCCACGACGACGGCGGCGCCATGGTGGCGGTGGTGCAAACCCTGCGCGACATGACCGATGAAAAAATGGCCCAGGCGGCGCTCGAACAACTGGCCACCCGCGACGGTTTGACCGGCCTGGCCAACCGCCGCTGTTTCGACGACACCCTGCACGCCGAATGGGCGCGCGCGCTGCGCCAGAAGCAGCCGCTGTCGCTGCTGATGGTCGATGTCGACAATTTCAAGGCGTACAACGACGCCAATGGCCACCTGGGCGGCGACGAATGCCTCAAACGCATCGCCAAGGCGGTGTCGAGCGAGATGCGCGCCAACGACCTGGTGGCGCGCTACGGCGGCGAGGAATTCGCCGTGATTCTGCCCAATCAGGCGCTCAAGGGCGCCGCCATCGTCGCCGAGCGCATCCGCAGCCGGGTCGAGCGCCTGACCATGACGGACGGCGCGCCGCCCCACGACAGCAGCGTGGCGCCGGCCAGGCCGGCCCACGTCACCGTCAGCATCGGCGCCGCCACCGCCATCGCCTCGCCCGACACCAACGCCCAGCAACTGGTGGCGATCGCCGACGCCGCCCTGTACCGCGCCAAGCACATGGGCCGCAATCGTATCAGCCTGCCGATCGTGGAAGTGCCGTAAGCCGGCCTTTTGCCGGCTTTACGGCTTTGCGCCCTTACGGTTTGCCGGCGCGCTCGCTGCGCAGCCGTTCCCAGCCATGCTTGACCGCCTCCCTGAAGCGCTCCCAGGCCGACTGCGGATGGCGGCGTTCCCACTCGCCGCGTAATTGGGGTTCCGCCTCGTCCCACTCCTTGCCGCCATGCTGTTCGTGGGTCGCCATGTCCAGACCATATAGATAGGCCGGGGCGTACTCGTCGTAGTAATCGCGCGCCGGCGCCTGATCGGCGCCGGCGGCGCCGTAGGTCTGCGCGTGGTGGCTGCGCCACGATGCCTCGTGGGCGGCGGCGCGCCCGGGCGGCTCGGCCTGCAGTTGCGACAGCGGACCGGGCGCGGGTTTGACGGCAGCCGATGCTGCGGCAGCCGATGCTGCGGCAGCCGATGCTGCGGCTGCCGGTGCCGCGCCCGGACCCGGGTCCGCAGCGGTGCCGCCATCGACGCTGACCGGGCGGTGGCTGCCGATGAGCGACCTTGCGCGCCACGCTTCGCCGGCGTCAACCGCCACCACCGTCAGCACCAGGTGGCTGTGGGTCACCGCGCCGTCGATGCGCTGGACGTGCTCGCTGTTGTCGGTACCAAACAGGGTATGCAGAAAATTGCCGACGGCCCCGTGCGCCGGCGCGGCAGCCGTGGTGGCGGTCCCATCGCCCGTGCCGTTCCCCGTCAGGGGGCTGTCGCCGCCGGTGGGGTCGCCGATGCCGAGGTGAATGGCGCCGGTTGCAACGCCGGCCAAGTGCAGCTCGGCGATGGCGGCGTCGGCCGCCGGGCGGTTGTCGAACACGGCGACAATCGTAAAGGTGCTGGTTTGGGTCCCTTGCATGATGGCCTCCTCGAGCGGCCGCGCGGCCGCCCCGCGCCTTTGGCTGCGGGCGGCGGCGACCTTGCGTATCACGGTTACGTCACACTGTTGCGTCACACTGAAATGACAACAGCCAAGCCTACGCCGATCCGCAAGGTCGCCGCGCACCGTTGCGCGCCGGGTTTCGCTTCTAGTTACGGCAACAACAAGGTGTGCTGGGTGGCGGTGTGAAAATCGCGCCAGACCCGGTTCAGCGCGGTGTCGGCGCTGGCTGCCGCCAGGCCGCAATACGGATAGATGCCGTCGACCGCCATGCGCGCCGCCTCGACCAGCGCCAGCGAACGCGCCTGCAGCAGCGCGCAGTCGCTCTCGCGCAAGTCGGCGCCCCCCGCCAGCCGGGCCCAGGCGCCGTCGAGCGCCGCATAAAATTCGCCGCGCGCGCCGGCCAGCGCGGCGTTGGCCTGCTCCAGCCGCGCCCGCACCCCTGGCAGCTCGCTCAAAGGCAGGCCGCTGCCGCTCTGGCGGCGCTTGCCGATGGCGGGCGCCGCCAGCGCCAAAAAATGCGACGCCATGCCGGCCAGGTTGACCGACAGGGTGACAAAGGCCAGCGACATGAAGGGAAACCGGTACAGCGGGCCGGCGGCGGTGGCGCGCTCGGGGTCGATGGCGAAGCCGTTGCCGCCGTCGACCGCGGCGCAGTCGACGCGGTAGCTGTGCGAGGCGCTGGCGCGCAGGCCGATCGTGCGCCACGACGGCTCCAGCGTGACCAGCCGCGCCGGCACGATGAAGGCGCGTATGCGCGGCTTGCCGGCACTGTCCACCAGCACCCGGCCACTGCGGCGCAGTACCGCATTGAGGGTGAAATGGGTGGCCATCGGCGCGCCGCTGGCGTAATCCCAGCGGCCGCTGATGGTGAAGCGCGCAGTGGCGAGGTCGAGATCGATGTCGAGGCCGCCGTCGTCGCCCGCCGCTTCCTCGATATCGGCGAACCCGCTCGGCGCGCCGCTGCCGGCCACGCACAGGCGGCGGGTAGCGACAATCTCGCGCGCCACCGCCGGCGCCATGAAGCCGGCGAACCAGCCGGCGCCGGCGCACAGGGTCAGCACCCAGGCCATGCTGCCGTCGACCGCCGCCACCGCTTCCTCGAGCCGCACGGCACTGGGCAAATCGAGCTCGAGTCCGCCGGCCGCGCGCGGCGCCAGCATGCGCAGCCAGCCGCGCCGGTGCAGCAGGGCTTGCTGGCGTGCGCTGAGCCAGCCTCCCCTGTCGGCGTGGGCGGCGTCGCGGCCGATGCGGGCGGCATCGAAAGGGGTCAAGATAGACATCGGATGGCTGGGCAAGATAAGGGCTTGTTGTGGCAAGAATGCAACGAATGAATCGATCAGTGTGGCAATATAGCAGGCTGGGGCGACCCGCGCGGCCAGGTTTCCGCTGTCGTGGCCAGAAGTGCATGTGTGCGGCGCCGGAACCGATATAATCCGCTCAGGCCGGCATTTATGATCGATTTGTCATCGTCGTCAAAAGCGCCCGCCACTGCACGCCGATGTCCGCCGCGCCCCCGCGCCATCGTCGTTTTTTTAAATGCATTTGCCATAAAACCTGTCAGATCAACATGCTGGATTTGTTCCGGATGATTCCGTGCTGAACCTCGCTACCGTCGCCGCCCATTGCCGCGTGGTACTGGTCGACCTGTGCGGCGACACCCGCGGGGCGGTCGACGCCGACCAACTGGCCGCGCTGTTGGGCGCGGCCTGTGCGCCGTCCCCGCCGCCCCTGCTGCGCGCCGCCTCGCTCGACCAGGCCTTGCGCCTTCTGCGCGAAGGCGGCATCGCCCTGTGCGTCGTGCGCACCGGCGCCGCCGGCGCGGTCGACGCCGTCGCCACCCTGGCCGCGCTGCCGCAGCCGGCGCCGCTACTGGTCATCGCCGTCGACGATGAAGCCGCCGGCGCCTACCCCTTCCCCGACGCCGAATGTTACCGCGCCGGCGCCGCCGACGTGCTCACCGCCAGCCTGGCGCCGCTCGCGCTGACGGCCAAGGTGGCGCGCTTCGTCCAGCTGGCGCGCCGCCAGCTGGAACAGGCCGGCGTCGAGCGCGAGTTGCGCGACGCCAGGGGGCGCCTGCATTCGACCGCCGCCGCCGCCGGCCTCGCCATGTGGAGCTGGGACATCCGGCGCGACCGCGTGGTCTCCGACGACACCATGCAGTTTTTGTTCGACATTTACCCCGACGTTGCGCCGGCCGACCCGGCCGGCGGCTCGCCCCTGTCCGCTTACCTGCGGGCCATCCATCCCGAGGACGCCGCCCGTGCCCAGGCCGACCTCGACAGCGCCCTGGCGCGCGGCGGCGCCTACGAATCGGATATCCGGGTACTGGCGCGCGACGGCCGCTACCGCCATGTCATCGCCCATGGCGAAGTCTTGTCCGGCGCCGACGGCCGCCCTTCGGTGCTGCGCGGCGCCGTGCGCGACGTCTCGCGCACCCGCCTCGCCGAGCAGGCCCTGGACGCCAGCGAAGAGCGCTACCGCACCCTGTTCGAGGCGGTCGACGACGGCGTCTGCATCATCGAAATGATCTGGGACGCCGACGGCGTGCCAAGCGACTACCGCTTCCTCGAAGCGAACCAGGCTTTCGTGCGCCATACCGGCCTGGCTGGCGCGGTCGGCCGCACCGTGCTGGAAATGGTGCCGGGGCACGACCAGAGCTGGATGGCCTTGTACGGCAATGTCGCCCGCACCGGCGAACCGTTGCGCTACGAGAGCGACAGTCCGGGCGCCATCGCGCGCTGGTTCGATGTCTACGCCACCCGCGTGGGCGGCGCCGGCAGCGACCGGGTGGCGGTGCTGTTCACCGACATCAGCGAGCGCAAACGGGCCCAGCTCGAACTGGAGCGCCTGGCGGCCGACCTGACCGAATCGAACCGCCGCAAGAACGACTTCATCGCCACCCTGGCGCACGAGCTGCGCAATCCGCTGGCGCCCTTGCGCAGCGGCCTGCCGCTGCTGCGGCTGGGCGGCGACGACGCCCAGGTGCGCCAGCGAGTGATCGCCACCATGGAGCGACAGCTCAACCACATGGTCGAACTGGTCGACGACCTGCTCGACATCGGCCGCATCACCCACGGCCAGATCGCCCTGAAAAGCGTCACCGTCGATCTGGCCGAAGTGGCCGCCGCCGCCGTCGAGGCGGCGCGCCCGGCCATCGAGGCGCGCCGCCACCGCTTGCGCATCGACGCCAGCGACACCGGCGACACCGCCCCGCTGCTGGTGCAGGGCGACCCGACCCGCCTGATCCAGGTGCTCAACAACCTGCTCAACAACGCCGCCAAGTACACCCCCGAGGGCGGCGAGGTGCTGCTCGCCCTGGCCCGCGAGGACGGCGACGCCGTCATTACCGTGAGCGACAACGGCGTGGGCATCACCGCGCCCGACCTGCGCGAAGTGTTCGAGTTGTTCAACCAGGTGGGGCGCGACCGCTTCCCCGGCGAAGGCGGGCTGGGGATCGGCCTGTCGCTGGTGCGCACGCTGGTCGAACTGCACGGCGGCGCGGTAGCGGTGGCGAGCGCCGGCGCCGGCCAGGGCAGCACGTTTACGGTGCGCTTGCCGCTGTCGGCGCCGGTGCCGATGCCGGCCGTGCAAGCGCCCTCACCGGTGCCGGCGCCTTCACCGCCACAAAACCATCCGGTGCGGGTGCTGGTGGTCGACGACAACAGCGACGCTGCGGACACCCTGGCCGAACTGCTCGAAATGCTGGGCCACTCGACCCAGGTGGCCAACAACGGACTCGACGCGCTCGAAGCGATGCAGGATTTCCGTCCGCAGGTGGTGCTGCTCGATCTGGGCATGCCCGACATGAACGGCTACCAGGTCGCCGAAGCGATCCGCAACGACCGCCGCTTCGACCAGCCGCTGCTGGCGGCATTGACCGGCTGGGGCGGCCAACAGGACCGCGAGCAGACCCGGGCCGCCGGTTTCGATCTGCATCTGACCAAGCCGGTGGATCTGGCCGTCATCGAGAAAGTACTCGCGGGCGTCTAGAGCGCTGTTGGTTGTTTGCTTATCAGTTACCACTCCAGCGCCAGCAGGCGCGCCGCCATGCGCGGCCAACATAATCGCTTCAGTTCGCTGCGCGCAGCCCAGCGGTAGCCGTCCGTCTCGGGGGTGTCGATGCCGCTCGTGTGGTGTGGAAAAAAGCTGGTGCAGACCAGCCCATCGAGGCTGGTAAGATCGGCGCCGCTGCGCACCAGGTACAGGTGCAGGCGCTTGTCGGGGCGGTAGTCGAACTGGCCGAGGTCTTCGAAACGGTCGGCCTCGAACACCACGCCGGCCTCCTCGAACAGCTCGCGCATCGCCGCCGCCAGGGTGGTTTCGCCGTCGTCGCGCATGCCTTTCGGGATATCCCACTTGGCGGTGCCGGTGACGTGGCACAGCAGCAGCTGGCCGGCCGGGTTGACCACCAGGGTGCCGCAGGACACCGGAAAATCGTCGGCGCCGCGCTTCATGACTTACCCGCCGTCAGCGCCAGTTCCAGCGCCTCGATGCTGACCGGCTTGGTCAGGTGGCGGTCGAAGCCGGCGGCGCTGGCCAGCGCGACGTCGCCGGCCGCGCCCCAGCCGGTCAGCGCCACCAGCACGACGGTTTCCAGGCCCGCGCTGGCGCGTACCGCGCGCGCCACTTCATGGCCGTTCATGCCGGGCATGCCGATGTCGAGGATGATCAGGTCGGGCGTCAGTTCGCGCGCCAGGGCCAGCCCGGCGCGGCCGTCCAGGGCCACGCGCGGCCGGTGGCCCATGGTTTCGAGCAGCGCCGCCAGGCTCTCGGCGGCGTCGGCGTTGTCGTCGACCACCAGCACCCGCAGCGAGGACGGCAATGAAGATATGGAAGGCGGCGCCCATGGCGCCGCCAAGGGCGCCGCCGGCTGAGTTTCTCCCACCGGCAGGCGCAAGGTGAACGTGCTGCCGTGGCCGCGCCCGGCGCTGGAAGCGGTGATGGTGCCGCCGTGCAGTTCGGCCAGGCGGCGCACCAGCGACAGGCCGATGCCCAGGCCGCCCTGCGCCAGGTCGCGCTGGCCGCTGACCTGGGTGAACATCTCGAACACCGCGCCGAGCGCCTCGGGGGCGATGCCGACGCCGCTGTCGCGCACCGCCACCACCGCCAGCATCCCGGCCGCCCCGGCGCCGGCCGCTGCCGGCTCGGCCGCTTCCTGCGAAGCGGTGATGTCGATGCGCCCGCCGGCCGGGGTGTACTTGGCGGCGTTGTTGATCAGATTGCTGAGCACCTGCACCACCCGGGTGCTGTCGACATCGAGCATGATCGGCGCCTCCGGCACCTGCACGCTGAGGCGGTGCCCGCTCGCTTCGACCATCGCCTGGTTCGATTCGAGCGCCATCGCCACCAGGGTGTGCAGGGCGACCGGCGCCTTTTTCAGTTCGATCTTGCCGCGCGTGATGCGGGCGACGTCGAGCAGGTCGTCGACCAGGTGGATCAGATGGCCGAGCTGGCGGTCCATCATCCCCATCACCCGCATCCGCGGCGGGCCGTCGAAGTCCTTCAGGCGCAGCAGATCGAGTCCGGTGCGGATCGGCGCCAGCGGGTTGCGCAGCTCGTGCGCCAGGGTGGCCAGAAATTCCGACTTGCGGTGATCGGCCTCGGACAGGTCGGCGGCCACCCGGCGCAGGGCATCCTCGGCGCGCTTTTGTTCGGTGATGTCGCGGGTGACGGTGGCCAGGCCGATGATGGCGCCGCGCTCGTCGACCACCGCGAAGCCCTTGAAATACACCGGCACCACGCGGGCGCTGTCGAGGCGCGCGAAGCGCAGTTCGCCTTCCCAGCGGCCGGCGGCGCCGGTCAGCGCCGGCAGCACTTCGTCCTCGACCTGCGCGCGGCTCTCGGGGGCGAAGAAGTCGGCCAGCCGGTAGTCCGACACGGCGGCGTCGTCGGCCATGCCGGACAGGCGGCGGCCGGCCGGATTGAGGAACATGCCGACCGTGTCGGGGGTGGCGATGCCGATGAAGTCGGGCGACTGCTCGGCCACCGCGGCCAGCCGGCGGATGCCTTCCTGCGCCATGCGCCGCTCGGTCTCGTCGCGGAAATACAGGGCGATGCCGCCGTCGGGGGTCGGATAGCAGTTGATCTCGAACCAGTTGCCGAGCGGGTCGTACCAGGCGTCGAACTTGACCGCCACCCGCTCGCGCGCGCAGCGGCGCATACCGTCCTCGATCGGGCTGCCGGCCATTTGCGCGAACGACTGCCAGAAGTTGGAACCGGCCAGCGCCTCGCGCGCCAGGTGGGTGACGTCCTCCATCGCCTGGTTGGCGAAAGTAATGACCCAGTCGGCGTCGATGGCGATGAAGCCTTCGCTGATGCTCTCGAGGATATCGTGGGCGCGCTCTTCGGCGGCCATCCGCTCGACCGCTTCGTGGCGCTGGCCGATCACCAGCGAGGCGGTATTGGCCAGCATGGCCAGCGCCGCGTGTTCGTCGGCGCTGGGCGCGCGCAATTCGCGGTAGTACCAGCAAAACACCCCCAGCACCTCGCCGGAAGGTGCCACGATCGGCATGGCGCGGCAGGCGCGCAGGCCGTGCAGGCGGGCCAGCGCGCGAAACGCCGGCCAGCGCGCTTCGCCGTCGATGTCGTCGACCGTCACCGTCTCGCCGCTCAGGGCGGCCAGCGCGCCGGGGCCGGCGTCGGCGCCGGGCGGGATGGCGTCTAGGGCATCGAGAAACTCGGTCGCCAGCGAGGGCGCGGCGGCGTGGCGCAACCTGCCCCGTTCGCCGTCGGTCAGGCGGATCGCGGCCAGGCCGGCGCCGCCGGCGTAATCCTCGGCGGTATGGGCCAGCACGTCGAGCACGTCCGCCAGCGGGGCGTCCGACACCGCCAGCTCGAGGGCGCTGCGCTGGCCCAACGCCAGCAGGCTGGCCTGGGTGCGTTCGGTGACGTCGATGCCGTGCACCAGCACGCCGGAGATGGCGCCGTCGGCCTCGCGCAAGGCGGTGTAGACGACGTCGACGTAGCGCGGTTCGAGCAGCTTGCCGCTATGGCGGCGCAGCAGCAGGCGCTCGGCGTAGCGCTCGCGCGGAAAGCCGTCGGCGTACACCGCGTCGAGCTGCTCGAAAAAGTCCTGGCCGGCCAGTTCCGGCAAGGCTTGCCTGGCCTGGCGCTCGAGCAGCTCGCGCGTGCCCACCAGGTGGGCGAAGCGCTGGTTGACGAATTCGAAGCGGTGCTCGCTGCCGCGCACCACGCACATGAAGGCCGGCGCGCGCTGGAAAATATCGACCAGCCGCTCGCTGGCCGCCCCGACCTCGGCGAACAGGCGCTCGCGCTCGGCTTCGATGCGCTCGATCTGCTCGGCGGCCAGCCGTTCGACGGTGGCGTCGCGAAAAATCTTGGCGAAGCCGCGCAGGGTGCCTGCCTCGTCGCGCATCGGCACCAGCACGCCGTCGGCAAAAAAGCGCGCGCCGTCGGCCCGCACGTGCCAGCGCTTGTCGACGGCGCGGCCGCTGGCGCAGGCCTTCGCCATCTCCTGCTGCGGGCGGCCGTCGAGGCGGTCCTGTTCGGTGAAAATCATGGCCGAGCTGCGCCCGCGCGCATAGGCGCCGTCGCAGCCGACGATATCGGTGGCGCCGCCCTCCCACTCGGTGATGATGCCGTCGGGGTCGGTGCCGATGAAGGCGTAGTCGCGCGCGCTGTCAAGGATCAGGCGGATGCGTTCGTCGCGCTGGCGCAGGTCGGCCTGGTGACGCTCCTCGCGATGCTCGGCGATCGCCGCCGTCTTGCGGTACAGGTCGATGAACACCGCCACCCGCGCGCGCACTACCACCGGGTTGCATGGCTTGGTGACGTAGTCGACGGCGCCCAGCGCGTACGCTTCCTCGACCGGAAAGCCGGCGGCGTCGTCCTCGCCGGTGAGGAAGATGATCGGCACGGCCTGGGCCCGCGGGCAGCGGCGCAGCATCGCCGCCGTGTCGATGGCGTCGCGCGCCGGCGGGTGAACGTCGAGAACGATGACGGCGATGTCATGCGCATCCGCGGCGCGCAGGGCATCGTCGCGCGAGCCGACCGCGATGATTTCCTCGTTCAGGTCGGCGAACAGCGCGGACAGGCGGGCAAGGCTGGCCGGTGCTTCGTCGACCAGTAAAATTTTGACCTTGGCGGGCATGGGGACCTGGAAAAGCTGCGATTACGCCACCGGCACGGCGCGTTGCTTGGGCGCTGAGCCGTATTACGGCAGGAAAGATATTCGTTTGACAATGTAGACATCCGGCCAAGCGACGTCAACGCCGTACTGCGCCTCTCATTGTAGGATGATTCTTACATCGATGCAGGATAGTAGCCTCTTTCACCAATGCATCTTTTTTTGCACACTGGACGGGCGTACAAGACCCGCAATTTTAAGACCGCAACACCATTCGCCGCCAGTGCGAGCAATAATAGAAGAGACACATGACGCATCACAGCGCAGCCGCCAGTTTTTCACCCATCACGCCCGCCACGCCCGACCATTTTGCAGCGCCCCCTGCCGGCGCCCAGACCAACCACGCGCCGATGCGCCAGCTGTACCTGGCGCTGTCCGAACCGCTGCCGGCCGAACACCCGGCGATCGGCAGCGCCGCCGAATGGCTGGCGGCGCAGTTGCACAGCGACAGTAACGCAAGCGGCAGCGGCAGCGGCAGCGCCCTGCCCGCCAGCGACTTTGCGGCATGGCAGCAAGCGCGCCAGGACGACATCGACGAGCAATACAAACAGTACATGGCCGAACGCCGCGCCGGCGCGCCGCGCCGCATGTTCGGCGGGCGCGCCCACGCCCTGCACTACCTGAGCGCGGTAGCGCCTGCGCGCCTGACCGACGGCGCCTGGCTGTACGGCGTCCTGGCACGCTGGGACGACCCGTCGCTGCAGCCTTTGATCGCTACCTACCTTGAAGAGCTGGGTAATGGCGTGCCCGACAAGAATCACGTGGTGATCTTCCAGCAGCTGATCGACGCCCACGGCTGCGCCAAATGGCGCCAGCTCGGCGAGGCGCATTTTCACGGCGGCCTGACCCAGCTGGCCCTGGCGCACCACGCCGAGCGCTTCCTGCCCGAACTGGTCGGCTACAACCTGGGCGCCGAACACGCTTCGCTCGACACCCTGATCGCCGCCTACGAGATGAACGAACTGGGCATCGATCCGTATTACTTCACCTTGCACGCCACCGTCGACAACGGCCTCACCGGCCACGCGCGCCTGGCCCTGCAGGCGCTCGAACAACTGACCCCGCAAGACGATCCGGCCGATTTTCTGCGCCGCGTCGAGGCCGGCTACCGGCTGCACCAGCGCGCCTTGAGCAGCGCCGAACTGCTGGCCGGCTTCGACCTCGAACGCGAACTGGTCGCCGCCCTGGCCGGCAAGCACATTCCCGCCCGCCGGCCGGACGGCGCCGTCAATCCCGCCTGGGCGGCGCCGATCGCCGGCCGCCCGCTCGGCGAGTGGCTGGCCGACCCCGGGCAGGTGCCGGCCCTGCTGGCGGCGCTGGAAAGCCACGGCTGGGTGGCGCGCGGCGGCGATCCGGCCATCAGCCGCCTGTGGGGGATGATCGAACCGGCCGAGGCCGGGAGCGAGACCGAGAACGAGGACGACAGCGAGGATGGCGCGGCGCCGCTGGCGCAGCTGTTCAGCGCCTACGAACTGGCGCTGCTGGCCGACTGGATCGCCACCGATCCGCGCGCGCCCTCGCCAGCCGCGGGACCGGGCACCCTCAGGCCAAGCCCGCGCGCCGCCGGCGCGCTGGCGCTGGCCAACACCCAGCCGGCGCCGCGCCGGATCGAGGAAAGCGCCGAACGGGGCATCATCCGCCACCGTTTTCCCGACGACGAACATGGCTGGGAAGCCATCGCCAACGAACTGAGCCTGCTCGAAGCGCGGGTGGTGGCGTCGAGCAGCAAGGCCGAAGCGATCGCTCTGCTCACGTCGCTGATGGCGCCGTCGAACCACCATACCTCGACCGGCCTGATGGCCACGCGGATGTTTTCGAAGTTGTTCACGGCGTGAGCATCATGGACATGGTGGGCGTGGGTAGCGGCGCGGCGGCCGGCCAGGGCGCGGCCGATGCCGCCGCCAACACCGACGCCGACAAGCGCGCCGCGCTGATGCGCGAGGACGGCAGCGGCCACCATGCCCTGCTGGCGCTGGGCCGTTTCCTGCACGGCGCCGGCTACCGCCACACCGCCGTCAGCGCCGCCTCCCATCAGAACGTGGTGAGGCGCGTGGCCGGCGCAGGCGCGCCCGCGCCGGCCTCGCCTACCCTGAACGACATCTTCGGCCTGTCGGCCCGCTTCAGCGCCGACCACCTGCAGCCGTCGATATGGGGCGCGATGAACCAGGCCGGCATCGTGCGCCGCGACGGCACCGGCTGGCGCAGCAAGCTGCGCGCGGCGAGCCTGAACCTCGATGCCGGCAGATCCCTGTTGTTTTTTCACTCTTCCTATCCGACCATCGAGGACGACGCCGTCCTGTTCGATCCCGACACTTACCGTTTCCTGCGCGCCCTGCGGCCAGCCCTGGCCGAGGGGCCGGTGCGGCGCGCCATCGACATCGGCTGCGGCGCCGGCGCCGGCGCGGTGCTGATCGCCCGCCACTTTCCGCAGGCCGAGGTGCTGGCGGCCGACCTCAACCCCAAGGCGCTGACCCTGACGGCGGTGAACGCCGATCTGGCCGGTGCACACCAGGTGCGGCCCGTCTCCAGCGCCGCCCTGGAGGCGGTTGAAGGCGGCTTCGACCTGATCGTGGCCCATCCGCCCTACCTGCTCGACCCCTGCGGGCGGGCGCTGCGCCACGGCGGCGGCATCCATGGCGAGCGCCGCTCCTATGAAATCGTCAGCGCCGCCATCGAACGGCTGGCGCCCGGCGGACGCCTGCTGCTCTACACCGGTGTGGCGATGGTGAGCGGCTGCGACCCGCTGCTGACGCGCCTGAAACCCCTGCTCGACGGCGCCGGCGTGGCCTGGCGCTACGAGGAAATCGAGCCCGACATCCACGGCGATGAACTGGCCGAAGCCGGTTACGAAAATGCCGACCGCATCGCCGCGGTGTGGCTGGAAGTGCGCAACCGCGCCTGACAGCGGCCGGGCTGGTCGCACGTACGCGGCGCACGCCGCGCACGCCCCCCGCGCACGCCATTCCTGCGCACGCGCAGGGCCGTCGGCGGCGCCCTGCGGTATATTGGTCGTCGCCTGCGCCGGCGCCGCCGGAACGGCGAACCTTGATTTCGAGGACTCCCCATGGCCGAGACCACTTCAATCCGGACCGACGATGCCCCCCAGCTGCGCTTTCGTACGCTGCTGTACCGGTTCATGTTCTTCGAATGGATGTTTGCCGACATCAGCGCGGCGAGAAATCTCTACGAACGCCACGCCGCCGCCCGCCACAACCGCCACATGAGCCGCTACCTGCCGGTCTATCTGCGCCGCTGGTCGGTGCTGACGGTGTTCGATTTCGTCTCCGGCGTGCTGCTCGAACGGGGCCTGCAGGCCAGTCTGCTGTCGGCCTGGTTCTTCACCTGGTCGTGCGTCAGCCTGACGGCGATGGTGGTGATCACCGTCGCCTGGCTGATGCTGTCGAACTCGCGCCTGTCCTGATCAGGCGCTCTGCCACGGCTTGACGTCGACCGCTACGCCATCGGCGCCGAAGCGCGCAGCGGTCGACAGCGTGCCGATCCCCATGCCGTGCAAAACCTCGCACAGCTCGTCGATGCTGTCCTGCAGGTCGTCGGCCATGTCGAAGGGCTGCTCGAAAGTGCCCAGCGGGGTGGCGTCGCCGTTGCGGAACAGGGCCACCCGCAGGGCGACGTCGGCGTCGCGCGCCACCGCCCCCACCACCGCCGCGCTTTGCTGCGGCTCGAGCCCATGTTCGAGCAGCGCCGCCGAGATGTCGGACATCATCGACAGCATTTCGCCCTCGGCCATGGCCTGGCGTTTGGCGGCGAAAAACTGGTTCTGGTACAGAAAATTGATCGACACACCGGCCGGATCGGCCGCCGCGCAGGCGCGCAGCAGCGCGTCGGCGGCCAGCGTCCACTCGCGGTAGCGCGCCAGGCGGGCCTCGAACCAGGCGTCGGCGCCAGCCTCGTCGTCAGGAATCGCATAGAACGGATCATCCAGCCGGCGCCGCACGAAGCCGAGCAGAAAACGCAGTTCGGTGCGCATGTCGTCCGCTTGCCCGCCGGCCTCCCGCTGCGCCTGGTCGCCGTCAGCGGCCGCCGCGATGCTCTTGCTCAGCGCCGGCGTCGCCGTCATTTTCTTGTCGCCCATGGTGGCGGCCACCTCGCGCAGCATTTCATTGAGTTCGGAGTAACTGATGCGGTCGATTTCATCGACGTCGTACAGGTGGCTGATCAGCACCACGCTGGCCGCTGCCGCCTCCAGTCCGGCCTGTTGAAAGCTGGCGCGCAACAGCTCGAAGCCGGCCGGGTCCTGGAACGCCTCCTGCCGTTTCAGGCCGCCGCGGGAGTTGATAAATACCGGCACCAGGAAGGCGTCGATTTCCGCGGCCGGCCTGCCGTCGGCGCGCAAGACAATCGAGGCGGCCGCTTCCTCGACCTGGCCGCGCAGCAGCACATACGCATCGACGTCGTCGAAGCGGGCGTGTTCGATGGCGCCGTACAGCACCTCGTCCTGCTTCTTGCGCAGGGCGTTGCGCACCATCTTCTGCAGCTCGTCCTGCTTCCCCGCCATCGCGGCGGCGTCGCCGTCTTCCTGCTCCGCCACCTCCAGCGCGAGAACTGCCATGTCTTCGATCAATTCGTCGGTACGGTCGACAGTGGGAGCGGGTTTTGGGCCCGGCTTGCGGCGGGCCGGCGGCGTGTTTTTTGGCATGGTGAGTAAGCTTGTCTTGTCGATCGGTTGGAGGCGCCATGGCGGTTGGCCACATCATATCAAACCGGCCACCCGGCGCGGCGGCGCCACCCTGGACAAATCGCCTTGGCGCTTCCGCGGAGTAAGTATCGCGCGCAACCGGGTACACAATTTGTTACGTTTGCATATATCAGGATTCATCTGTGCGCGACTTCACACAGCGGGCGTTGGCGTAACGTTATCTTGGTTACTCCATAACTATACCGAGACGGGAACCGTACCATGAACACTCTACAGCGCAAGAACCTCTGGCTGGCTTCGATGATTTCGGGCCTGGTACTGGCGGGTGCCTTTGCCCCGGCTCAGGCCTCGAGCCACCGCGAGGCGCCATTCCTCACCAAGTCGCCAAAAGTCGACGGCACCGATTTCTACATGTTCCGCAGCTACGAGGCCAACCGCGCTGGTTTCGTCACCATGATCGCCAACTATCAGCCGTTCCAGGATCCCCAGGGCGGCCCGAACTTCTACCAGTTCGACGAAAACGCCCTGTATGAAATCCACATCGACAATAATGGCGATGGCAAGGACGACATGACGTTCCAGT
>JAQGNM010000541.1 GCA_028291845.1 Massilia sp.
TTGCCGCCAGCGTCGCCTCGTCGAAGCGCACGGCGCGGTCGAGCGCGACCGGGGCCGCCGGCAAGGCGCAGCGGGCCTGCAGGGCGGCGCGGCACAGCAGCGGCAACTCTCCCATCTCGCCCGGAAAGCGCGCCACCATGAAGCCGTCGGCGCGCAAGGTGCGCACGGTGGCGCTGGCGCAGAAGCGGTACAGCACGATGACGGCGCCGGCCCGGTTGGCGGCGCGTGCCTGGCGCAGCGAGGCCAGCGCGGTGTCGTCGGGCTCGGCCAGCTCGACCAGCAGCACGGCCGCCGGACCCGCCGCGCCGTCGTGCAGGCGCAAGGGCAGGCCGTCCTCGATGGCGCTGGCCAGGCGCCGCAGCAAGCCGGCGCCGATGGCAGCGACGGCGATCGCGCCATCGGCGCCAGGGGCACCGTAGACACCATGGACACCATGGGCGCCATCCGCTTGCCCGCCCGACATCGCCCGCAAGCGCGCCGACGGCAGCGCCGCCAGGGTGCCGATCGGGTGGCCCTGGTCGACCAGCTGCTTCAACAAGCCGAGGCGGCGCACCTGCTCCGGCGTGTAGAGCCGCTGGCCATTGGCCGTGCGCGGTGCGTCCGTGAGCCGGTAGCGCCGTTCCCACACGCGCAAGGTGGCCGCCGCCAGGCCGGCCAGCCGCGCCGCCACGCCGCTGCGGTAGCCCCGTACAGCGCCGCCAACTTCCTGTTCCTCGATCGTATTTTTCATTTGATTGACCCATTGTTGAACCGTAATTGTACCGCTACTCGATACACATTCTTGGACATTAATGAATTTACCCTATAAATTACGTTCATACCGGTTCAATACTGGTGCCACACCACTTATCAACAGGAGTCCTACCATGAAAAAATTCTTCACCGCCGCCGCCATGACCGTCGCCGCCCTCACCGTCAGCACCAGCGCCAGCGCCGCCGACATCGTCGACACCGCCAAGGCCGCCGGCACCTTCAACACCCTCACCACCGCCATCGAGGCAGCCGGTCTGGTCGATACCTTGAAAGGCCCGGGTCCGTTCACCGTGTTCGCGCCGACCGACGCCGCCTTTGCCAAGATCCCGAAAGCCAAGCTCGACGCGCTGCTCAAGGACAAGGCGGCCTTGACCAAGGTGCTGACTTACCACGTGGTGCCGGGTAAGGTGATGGCGGCCGACGTCAAGCCGGGCATGGTCAAGACCGTCGAGGGCGAATCGGTGACCGTTAAAACCAGCGGCGCCAAGGTCATGATCGACAAGGCCAACGTCAGCAAGACCGACATCGCCGCCGACAACGGCGTCATCCACGTCATCGACACCGTCTTGATGCCGAAGATGTAAGCAACGGCAGTGCCATCACCGCCACCCGGCCTTAACGAGTGGCGGTTTTTTCTTTTTTAATCGATTGGCAAGAGCGAAAAACTTCGTTCAACAACCCCTGTTTCGAGCGCCGGCGGCGCGCTACAATCGCTCGGTCCGCCACCCGAAACGACCCGCCCGTGCTACCACCCCGTCTTTCTTTCGCGCTGCTGCTCGCCGCAGCGCTCCCCTGTATGTCCCCGTCGGTCGCGGCCGCGCCCAGGGACGGCGGCGCCGCGCAGCTGGCCCGCTACATCAACGATTTTCGCGCCAACCCGCCCGCCTGCGGCAAGCAGGCCGCCAGCCTGACCCTGCAGCCGGCGCTGTTCGAAGTGCGCCTGGCGCGCGGCCTGCTGCTGGAAAACGCCATGAAGAACGCCGGCTACCGTTCCGAGTACGCCGGCGCGGTATCGGTCGACGGCCCGCAGGACGCGCGCGCGGCGATGGCCGCCATCGAGGGTCCCTACTGCGCCCTGTTGACCAGCTCACGCTTCGCCGACATCGGCGTGCTGCGCCGCGGCGACGAGTGGGTGGTGCTGCTGGCCACGCCCTACCGCGCGCCGGTGATCGGTTCCTGGCCGGATGCCGGCAAAACCATCCTCGACGCCGTCAACGCCGCCCGCGCCGTGCCGCGCCTGTGCGGCCAGCGCGCCTTCAACGCCGCGCCGCCCGTTACCTGGAACGATTTGCTGGGCCGCGCCGCCCTCGGCCACAGCCGCGACATGGCGCAGCGGGTGTATTTCGACCACCGCGAAAACGACGGCAGCGACGCCGCCGAACGGGTCGCGAGATTGGGCTACCGCTGGTCGCGTGTCGGCGAAAACATCGCTTCGGGACTGGGCACCCCCGAAGAGGCGGTGGCCGGCTGGATCGGCAGCCCGGGCCACTGCGCCAACCTGATGAACCCGGCCTACACGCAAATGGGCGCGGCGTACGCGGTCAACCAGGCCAGCGAGAATGGCACCTTGTACTGGACCCAGGTGTTCGCCACGCCAAAATGAAAATGCGCAAGAAGGCCGATCTGCCGCAAAAAATCTGCACGGCTTGCGGTTTGCCGTTCAGCTGGAGGAAAAAATGGCAGCGCGACTGGGAGCAGGTTTTATATTGTTCGGAGCGCTGCCGGCGCGGGCCGCGGGCATGAATAAATCAGTGCGTATCTAGGCGCATCCAGATTGTCGCGCAAGCTGGCCGCCTTCAGCGCCAGCGCTTCGCGCGCTTCACCGCTCATCTTGCGCAACTGCGGGTACACCATGCCGATGCGCGGGTTGCTCGCCAGCCGTTCCTCGTTGCGGGCGAAAAAGTCCCAATACAGTGAATTGAACGGGCAGGCGCGCTCCCCCAGGCGGTCTTTCTTGTCGTAGTGGCAGCCTTTGCAGTAGTCGCTCATGCGTTCGATGTAGGCCGCCCCCGACACGTATGGTTTGGTGGCCATCATGCCATTGTCGGCGTACTGGCTCATGCCGAGAGTGTTGGGCATTTCGACCCATTCGAAGGCGTCGATGTAGACGCCCAGGTACCACTGGTGCACCTGCTTGGGCGCCAGGCCGGCCAGCAAGGCGAAATTACCGATCACCATCAGGCGGTGGATGTGGTGCGCGTGCGCGTACTCCAGCGAGTGGCCGATGGCGTGCGCCATGCAGCGCATTTTGGTGTCGCCGTCCCAGAACCAGCGGGGCAAATCGCGCTGGTGGCCGAACACATTGTGCTCGCCGTAATGGGGCATCTTGGCCCAGTAGACGCCGCGCACGTATTCGCGCCAGCCGAGGATCTGGCGAATAAACCTTCGGCCGCAGCGAGCGGCGCCGCGCCGTCGCGCCAGGCGCCGCCGCCCGCTCCACCACTTCGCGCGGCCCCAGCATCTTGACGTTCAAGGCGAACGACAACAGCGAATGAAACAGCCGCCAGGCGCGGCTGCTCATGGCGTCCTGGAAGCGGCCGAAATGAGGCAAGGCGTGCACGATGAACGCGTCCAGCTGGGCCAGCGCTTCGGCGCGGTCGACCGGCCAGCGCAAGTGAGCGGCCTGCGGCATACCGAAGCTTCGAACGCCCGCCCCTTCGATCGCGGCCCACAGCGCCGCATGGTCGTGCGGCGGGCGCATATCGGGCGGGGCGTCGGGCAGGCCGGGCCACTTCTGGCGGTTGTGGCGGCAATTGAGCTGGTCGCCCAGCAGCAGGCGCAGCACCGTGGCCGGGCCGCTGTCGACGCTGCCGGCAGGCGCGCTCACCGCCAGGTCAGCCTTGCGAGCGCAAGGCCAGCGGCAGACCTTCGGCGCGCGCCAGGCGCTCGAGCGCGCCTTCCAGCAGCAACCTGGCCTGGCCGGTGGCCATGCCCAGATCACGGTGCAGGGCGGCGTCGGCCGGGTCGCGCACGGCGCAATCGACGCTGTAGCGCTCGAAGCTGGCCAGCATCATCAACAGGTCGGCCAGGTGGCGCGGACATTCGCAGGCCAGGCCGTTCGGCTTGAGGGTCAGCGCGGCCAGGCTGGCGTCGTCGAAGCGCGGTGGCGGCAGCGCCGGCGCCGGGCCGGCGGCGATCTGCTCGGCGGCGGCGTGTGCCGGCAGATGGGCCGGGGCCGGCGGCCGCGCCGATTCGCACAGCAGCACCAACTGGGCCAGGTCGGCCGGCGCCTGGGCGACGACGCAGCCGGCGGCGCGCAGGCGGGCGATGAGCGCGCTGGCGCCGAAGCGGTACAGCACCACGGCGGCGGCGTTCATCTCGGCGCGCAGGGCGGCGATCGGCGCCAGCACCGCTTCGCTCAACTCGGCCAGCTCGATCAGCAGCACCTCGGCGCCGCTCTTTTGCAGGCGCCCGGTCTCGCCCAGACCGGCACAGGCGGCGACGATATCGAGGGCGAACAGTTCGCGGCCGCCGGCGGCAAGGCGGCGCACCAGCACGTCGCCGACCAGCGCCACCCTGACCGGAGCCAGGGCCGGGGCCGCCGCCGGCGGCGCTGCTGGCGCGGCGGCCGCCAGGCTGCGCAAGGCGGCGTCGTCCATCTTCGCCAGCGTGCCGACGCCGTGGCCCTGGTCGACCAGTTGCTTGATCAGTGCCAGCCGGCGCACCTGGGCATCGGAATACAGGCGCTGGCCGCGCGCCGAGCGGGCAGTGTCGGAAATGCCGTAGCGGCGCTCCCAGACGCGCAAGGTTTCCACCGGCAGACCGGCCAGGCGCGCCGCGGTACCGGCGCGGAAGTGGGGCGAATTGGCGGCCGTCGTGGCCGGCGCGCCTACAGGGGCGGACTGCTGGTCCGCTTTTGGTGTGAGAGTCATGATGAACCGATATTTCGACAAGTCCGTCATTATAACGGCGGCAGGCGGCGCTTACTGACCGTAAAGGCGCGACATGGCTTGCCAACAGCGGGTCAAGCGCGGTGAACTGAACCGCTTGTGTTGTCGGCACCTGAACAGGACATTTATATGAAATATGGACTGTAGGTAATCTTTTATATGTGTTGCCATGCTACCATTAAGTAAATCATAACAAGAACGGCTCAGCACCTTGCGCCGGGAATAACATTTGTCAGGCAGCGTGGCGCTTGCATATTTGACGGAACATACATGAAGACAGTGGTCACTGGCCTGATGCGCCGCTACATGGCGGCCGTGCATTGGTTTATTCCGGCGCGGCTGCAGCACACGCCAGCGCTGATGAGCCGGGCGCAAAACATCATCAACGCGGTCGTCATGGCCGCCGCCGCCGGCCCGCTGTTCGCCGGCTTGTATGTCTACCTCGGTTTTCCCGACGGCGCCCGCGTGATCCTGCTGTCCTGCCTGGCGATGCTGACCACCCCGTTCGTCATGCGCTGGAGCGGCAACATGCGGCTGGCCTGCGAGCTGTTCATCTGCTCCGGCTTTTTCATGTTTACCTGGCTGAGCATCTATCTGGGCGGCGTCACCGCACCGAGCGCACCGTGGATGATCGTGCCGCCGGTGGTGGCCATGCTGATCGCCGGCGGGCGCAGCGCCGCCTTCTGGACCAGCGCCAGCTGCATCGCCTTGAGCGCGCTGTACCTGCTGCCGCTGCTGGGAATGCCGCTGCCGCGGCACACCCTGCCCGCCATCGATGCCCTGCACGTGCTGTCGCACACGGGCCTGATCGTGATCGTGGTGATTTTCGTGCTGCTGTTCGAGATGACCCGCACCCAAGGCTTCATCAAGCTCGAACGGGCGCTCAACTTCATCAACGAACTGGCCATCCGCGACGAGCTGACGGGGGTGCACAACCGCCGCCACCTGCTCGCCCTGATCGAGGTCGAGCGGGCCCGCAGCGCGCGTGCCGAGCGGCCGTTCTGCCTGTGCCTGCTCGATATCGATTTTTTCAAGCGTATCAACGACACCTATGGCCACCTGGCGGGCGACCACGTGCTGCGCGCCTTCGCCGGCGCCGTCGAAGACCAGGTGCGCGACACCGATTGCTTCGGCCGCTACGGCGGCGAAGAGTTTTTGCTGATGCTGCCGGAGACCTCGATCGACGCCGCCGCCGCGCTGGTCGAGCGCATCCGCGCGGCGATCGAGGCGCTGCGCTTTGCCGATATCGATGCCGAAGTGTTGAACACCGTGTCGATGACGGTGTCGATCGGCGTGGCCCAGTTCCGCACGGGTGAAACCATCGCGCAAAGCATTGCGCGCGCCGATGAAGCGCTGTACCTGGCCAAGGCGCGCGGACGCAACCGGGTGGTGTTCCACGGCGCGGCGGCGGCGCTGGCCGTGGCGCCGCACAGCGACGTGCGCCATCCGCCATCGAGCCTGGCCGGCGTGCGCGCGGCCGGCTTCGCCGAGGGCGGCCAGCAGCGCGACCAGCTGACCGGCCTGCCCA
>JAQGNM010000543.1 GCA_028291845.1 Massilia sp.
GCTGCCTGTCCCATGGTGGAGGACCGCAAATGCGCGCTTTCCCGGCGACTCAAAAATGGGACAGGCAGCGAGTGCCAGTCCCCCCTCCGATCCGCGCTGCCTTTACGGCGTCAGTGCATTGAGCACCTGCTGTTTCAAGGCCTTGATCAACGAGGCCTCATCCGGCGGCACCCCTTCCGGCGCCGGCTCGAGGCGGTCGGCGTAGAACAGGCCCAGCTGCACCTTGCCCAGCACCAGCGGCAGCACGATAAAACTGCGGGCGTCCGGTAGCAGGTTGCGGTACCAGATGGGCAACAAGTCGCGAATTTTCATGATCGAGGCGTCGGCGATCATCAGGTCGGCGTCGTTCTCCATCGACAAATAAAACAGGTCGCGCGGACCGGTGGTGGGAAACACGAAGCCGGCCTGCCTGGCCTGCTTGTCCTCGCCGAAGGCGACGCGGGCGCGGAACTGCCCGCTCCTCGGATCTTTCAAGCACACCGTGGCAAATCGAAAACCCATGCTGCGGTAGATCGTTTCCAGCACGGCCAGGATCACGTCGTTGAGCTTGGCGTCGCCGGCGGCGCGCATCTGGGTGACGTCCTGTACGCCCGCCAGCAGCAATTCGCGGGCGTTATAGGGCTTGCCGCTCGGATAAAACGCGTCCTCGGTGGTCTCGCCCGCATCCATCGTCGCCAGCAACAGCACATTCGGCAGGCCGCCGGCGTCGGCGGGCTCTTCCACTTTCGGGCGCGGCTGCATGTTCATGCTTTGCAGCAGGCTGGTCATCTCGCCCTGGACGATGTTGAACAAGTCTTCCATGCGGTCGGCATCGATGCCCAGCGCCGCGCCGTAGCGGGCCAGCAAGGCGCGCGCGTCGGGGGTGGCGGCCGGATTGGCGCTTCTCGCCAGCAGCTGCGACACCTCGGCGCTGAACGAGGCCACCTGTTTCATCCACTCGGCGCGGCTGGCGGCCGGTTTTTGCACGCCCGCCGACAGCGCGCCGAGCGCACGCACGATTTGTTCAGGGATTTTCCACTCGGCCATCACCGCTTCCGACAAGGCGTCGTAGCTGCAACCGAGGATCATTTGCGAGGCCTGCCCCAGGGTGTGCTTGCCGCTGCCAAATAAAGCCTGGATTTCGCGATAGCGCGCGTGCTCGTGGGAGGCAACCAGCAGCGGCCCGAGGTTCTTGAACAAAGCCGCGATCGACGCTTCCTCGGCGCCGCTGTAGGCGGACAGGCGCGCCATCTCGCGGCCGACCAGGCTGGCGCACAGGGCGTTTTCCAGTTCGACCCGCACGCTTTGCGCGTGTTCGCTGTTCGACAGCGCATCGACCAGCAAGAGCGCCAGCGCGGTGGTCTTGACGTTGTCGAAACCGAGCAGGGAGATGGCCCGCGAAATCGTCGTCACCATGGTGCCGGACGCCGTGCGGTAAGTCGCCGTGTTCGACAGGCGCAATATTCTCTGGGTCAGGGCGACGTCCGACAGCACATAGTATGCGAGGTCATGGGTGCCCTGGTCTTCCGAGGAGGCCATTTGCACCACGCGCGCCACCGAGGTGCCCAGCGCAAACATGTCATCGTCACCGCTGACTTTTTGCAGCAGCGCCGCCCGCACGCGGCGCGTTTCGGAAGCGTGGTTCGATGGGGAGAAATCGACTGGCATGAATCAAGCTTTCAATCAGGCTTTCGTTCGGGGCGCGCCGCCGACCGATTTATTGTATTTTTTGAGGATCTGCTGGTGCAAGCCGGCCAGAGTCGGCAGTTTCGGGTTGACCGGATCGAGCCGGCGCACGCTGGCGATCAGGGTGATGGCGCTTTGTCCCAGGCCATGGTCCCAGCCGGTGTGCTCGAGGCATTTGAGCACGGCCACGGCGGCATTGAAGGCGACTTGCGGATTTTCCGGCATCTTGCTGACCGCTTCCTGCATCAGGTCGACGGCGCCGCGGTAATCGCCCTCCTTGGCCTTCTGGGCGCCGGCGGCCACCATGTCGATCACCACCTGGCGGCTTTGCTGGGCCACCGCCGCCGCCATGTCCCCCTTGCCGGCCTTTTCGAACACGGCCATCGCCTTGGCCATGGCGGCGTTGTTGGTGGCGTTGCGCATGACGTCGCCCATCACTTCGGCGGCGCCCGCATCCATATTGTTTTGCAGGCAAGTGCGGGCCAGCTCCATCTTGGTGTCGGCCGACAAGGTGGTGGCGTCGCGCGCGGCGGCGATCGCCGCCATCAGCGAGTCGGCCAGGCGGGTTTCGTTGCCGGTGTATTCGTGCACCATGGCCGAGGCGATGGCGCTGCACACGGCGGTGTTCTTTTGCCCGCCCATTGATTTGTCGAGGTCGCGGATGACGGCGGCGGCCTGCACCGGGTCGCCCTTGGCCACCAGCGTCTGCACCAGTTTCAAATGGTCTTCGGGATCGCGAAATTCCGAGTATTTCGCCTTGCTGACGACTTGTTTCAGTACTTTTTCGGCGCCGTCGGTGTCGCCCGTCTCGAGCGAAACCTCGCCCAGTTTGCGCAGGCGCCGCACCGCGTGGGGGGAGACGGCGACGCCGGCGGCCAGCACCGCCTTGGCCTTGTCGAGGGCGCCGGCGGCGGCGTGGGTCTTGGCCAGCCAGTCGTAGGCGTCGACGAACTTGCTGTTCGATTCGACCAGGTTTTGCAAGATCTCTTC
>JAQGNM010000552.1 GCA_028291845.1 Massilia sp.
GGAAGTATTGAAATTTTTCGACTGGGCATACAAGAACGGCGGCGCCGCTGCTGCCGAACTGGACTACGTGCCGATGCCGGCGAACGTCACCAAGCTGGTCGAAGACAGCTGGAAAGCCAACTTGAAGGACGCTGCGGGCAAGGCGGTTTGGTAATTTTTAGCAACTTAGTTACACGCAGGCGGCCGCACCCTTTGCAGCAAGCAATCGGTGCGGCTGCCCGCACATCATAAAGACACTCTCATGAGCGCGAATCCACCAGCAGCCATGGCCGAGATGCAGGCGACCGACAGTTCCGAACGCCAGGCGGCGATGCACTCGACGATGCGCAAGCAGCGTATCCAGGATTTTCTGTTTCACAAGATAACCATGTTGTTTGCCGCCTCGGTACTGTTGGTACTGGTCGGCATCATCATTTCCCTGATCATCGGCGCGATCCCCGCCTTCCGCGAATTCGGTCCCGGTTTCATCACCCGCGCCGAATGGGATCCGGTCAACGATCAATACGGCGCCCTGATCGCCATCACCGGCACCCTGGTCACCTCGGCAATTGCCCTGTTGATCGCCTTTCCGATCAGTTTCGGCATCGCCCTGTTCCTCACCGAAATCTGCCCCGTCTGGCTGCGCCGCCCGATGGGTACCGCCGTCGAATTGCTGGCCGGTGTGCCGTCGATCATCTACGGCATGTGGGGCTTGTTCGTGTTCGCGCCGATCTTCGGCGATTATGTCCAGCCGCTGCTGAAAAGCACCCTGGGCGCCTTGCCGGTGATCGGCAAACTGTTCTCCGGCCCCACCATGGGCATGGGCATCCTCACCGCCGGCCTGATCCTGGCGGTGATGATCATCCCGTTCATTGCTTCGGTGATGCGCGATGTGTTTGAAATTGTCCCTGCGGTGCTGAAAGAATCGGCCTACGGCCTCGGCTGCACCAAGTGGGAAGTGGTCAGAAAAATCGTGCTGCCCTACACCAAGACCGGCGTGGTCGGCGGCGTCATGCTGGGCCTCGGCAGGGCACTGGGCGAAACCATGGCCGTCACCTTCGTCATCGGCAACGCCAACACCTTGTCGTGGTCGCTGTTCTCGGCCGGTAATTCAATTTCCTCGACCCTGGCCAACGAGTTCGCCGAAGCGGCCAACCCGCTGCATGTGTCGTCCCTGTTCGCGCTGGCGCTGATCTTGTTCGCTATCACCTTTATTGTTTTGTCCGCCGCCAAGCTGATGCTGGCCGGCATGACCCGCAAGGAGGGCATCAAATGAACCCTGCCATGACGCACGCCGCCAACAACCCGGTGTACCGCCGCCGCCTGCGGCGCCACCGCATCGGCATCGCCCTGTCCGTGCTGGCCATGTCGATCGGCCTGGCGGTGCTGGCCTGGATCCTGATCACCTTGCTGATGAAAGGTTTCGGCGGCCTGACCGCGGCGATTCTGACGCACGACACGCCGGCCCCGGCCAGCGATGGCGGCGGTCTGCGCAACGCGATTCTCGGCACGGTGATGATGGTCAGCCTGTCGACCCTGATCAGTACGCCGATCGGCATCTTTGCCGGCATGTACCTTGCCGAATACGGCGAGCGCAACAAGTTTGCCCAGGTCACCCGTTTTGTCACCGACATCATGCTGTCGGCGCCGTCGATCGTGATCGGCCTGTTTGTGTACGCCCTGTACGTGGCCCGCGTCCAGCATTTTTCCGGCTGGGCCGGCACCATCGCCCTGTCGCTGATCGCCGTGCCGGTGGTGGTGAGGACCACCGACAACATGCTGCGCCTGGTGCCCAACAGCCTGCTGGAAGCGGCCTTCGCCCTCGGCGCGCCGCGCTGGAAAGTGTCGACCATGGTACGGCTGCGCGCCGTCAAGGCCGGCGTGGTCACCGGCGTACTGCTGGCATTGGCCCGCATCGCCGGCGAAACCGCGCCCTTGCTGTTCACCGCCCTGAATAACCAGTTCTTCAGCACCAATATGAATGCGCCGATGGCCAACTTGCCGGTGGTGATCTACAGCTTCGCCATGAGCCCATACGACAACTGGCGCAGCCTGGCCTGGGCCGGCGCGCTGATCGTCACCTTCAGTGTGCTGGCGCTTAACATTCTGTCGCGCACCGTGTTCAGCCAAAAAACGCCGAAATAAACCAAGGTTTGAAAATGACATTGCCAATGCCTACTCCTATTCCCACTGTCAGCCAGCGCGCCAAGACCATCGAGATCTCCTGCCTGAACTTTTTCTACGGTAAAACCCAGAGCCTGACCAACGTCAATCTGGACATCCACGAGAAACAGGTGACGGCTTTCATCGGCCCGTCCGGCTGCGGCAAGTCGACCTTGCTGCGCACCCTGAACCGCATGTACGATTTATACCCGGGCCAGCGCGCCGAAGGGTCGATCATGTACCGCGGCCACAACATTCTCGACGCCGACCAGGACGTCAACATGCTGCGCGCCAAGGTCGGCATGGTGTTTCAAAAGCCGACGCCGTTTCCGATGTCGATCTACGAGAACATTGCCTTCGGGGTGCGCCTGTACGAAAACCTGTCCAAGGGCGAAATGGACGAGCGGGTCGAGTGGGCGCTGAAAAAGGCCGCCCTGTGGAACGAAGCGAAGGACAAGCTGTCGAAAAGCGGCCTGTCGCTGTCCGGCGGCCAGCAGCAGCGCCTGTGCATCGCCCGCGGCGTCGCCGTCAAACCCGACGTCTTGCTGCTCGACGAGCCGACCTCGGCGCTCGATCCGATCTCGACGGCCAAGGTGGAAGAACTGATCAGCGAACTGAAGCAGGATTACACCATCGCCATCGTCACCCACAACATGCAGCAGGCGGCCCGGTGCTCGGACTACACTGCCTATATGTATCTGGGAGAGCTGGTCGAATTCGGCGAGACCGACCAGCTGTTCATGAATCCGGCCCGCAAGGAAACCCAGGACTACATCACCGGCAGGTTCGGCTGAACCAAGGCTGACCAGTGCAGAACGACACCAACAAATACGACGGAGAGCGGCAATGATAGGCGAGCATTCATCCAAGCAATACGACAACGAACTGGAAGCGATCCGCTCGAAGGTTTTGTTGATGGGCGGTATCGTGGAAACCCAGTTCACCGACGCCATGAATTGTTTCCGTATCGGCGACCTCGAGCACTCGGACCGCGTCATCGCCGGTGACGATGCCGTCAACCAGCTGGAAGTGTCGCTGGACGATGCCTGCAGCCACCTGATCGTGCGGCGCCAGCCGGCCGCCAACGATTTACGTACCGTCATGGCCACCATCAAGGTGATCACCGACCTCGAGCGCGTTGGTGACGAGGCGGCGAAAATCGCCCGCATGAGCAAATCGCTGCACACCCGCGGCGTGGTGGGTATCAATCACTTTGAAACGGTGCGCTCGATTGCCAGCTTGGCCTCCGACATGCTGCACGACGCCCTCGACGCTTTCGCCCGCCTGGACGGCAAGCAGGCAATGGCGCTGATCGCCCAGGATGAAATCATCGACCACGAGTTTCGCGCCATCATGCGCAGCCTGATCACTTTCATGATGGAAGACCCGCGCACGATTTCCTCGGCGCTCGACACCCTGTGGGTGGCCAAGGCCATCGAACGGATCGGCGACCACGCGAAAAACATCGCCGAATACGTCATCTATGTGGTCGAAGGGAAGGATATCCGCCACTCCAGGCCGGCGGCGCCAGCCTTGAAAGCGGGAATTTAAATCGTGATGGCAAGTACGACAGAGCGGGCGGCCTTGCGTGAAATCCCCCATGATGCGACGACGGTGCTGATCGTGGAAGACGAGCCGGCCATTATCGAGCTGGTGAAATTTTCCCTGCGCGAATCAGCGTGGGAACTGGTGGCGGTGCAAAGCTGCGCCGAGGCCTGGGAGTTTCTGGCCAGTCATACACCGAAACTGATTTTGCTGGACTGGATGCTGCCCGACCAGACCGGCCTGCGCCTGCTGGCGCGGATTCGCGCCGACCGCAATTTTCAAAAGATCCCGGTCATCATGCTCACCGCCAAGAGCATGGAAGAAGACAAGATCGCCGGCCTGAACAACGGCGCCGACGATTACGTGACAAAACCGTTTTCGCCGCGCGAACTGCTGGCGCGCGTGAAAGCACTGATGCGCCGCAACGCGCCCGAAGCGGCCGACCTGTCGCTGCGCATGGGCGCGGTACTGCTCGATCCGGTCAGCAACAGCGTGGCGATCGACGGCGAGCGCATCGACATCGGCCAGGCCGAATTCAAGCTCCTCAAGTTCCTCATGGCCCACCCGGAGCGGGTATTTTCGCGCAGCCAGTTGCTCGACAAGGTGTGGGGCAACCACGCGGTCATCGAGGAGCGTACGGTCGACGTCCACGTGCTGCGCCTGCGCAAGGCATTGAAAGGCGCGGAAGGCCTGGTGCGCACCGTGCGCAGCGTCGGTTACATGCTGTCGGAAAAATAATGAGTCCACAGCTGCTGTTCTGGGTGCCGGCCCTGCTGCGCCTGCTGATGTTGCTGGCGATCGCCGGCCTGGCCTGGTGGATGGGCGGCGCGGTGGCCGGCCTGTCGGCGGCGGTGCTTCTGCTGCTGGGGCAGTTGGTCTTGCAACTGTCGTACTTGCAGCAGCTGAGCGCCTGGCTGGACGATTTCGACAGCACCAGGTTGCCTGACGGCTGGGGCGCCTGGACCGGCGTCTTTTCCCGCCTGTACCGCCTGCGCCGCGACGAAGAGCGCAGCCAGGCCGAGCTGTCCGAATGGCTGGCGCGCTTTCGCCAGGCCATGCACCTGCTGCCGGACGGCGTCGCCATCATGGATGACGTGCTGTTTTTGGAGTGGTGCAATCCGGCCGCCGAACGGCATCTCGGGCTGACGCTCGAGCGCGACAAGGGCATGCGCGTCACCAACCTGGTGCGCCACCCCGATTTCATCGATTACATCGTGCTGGGCAGGTATGAACAGCCGCTGACCTTGTCTTTGCGCGAGCGCAAGCTGATCGTGCAGATCATCCCGTTTGAAAACCGCCGCCAGATCCTGGTGACGCACGATGCGACCGAATCGGCCCGCATCGAGGAAATGCGCCGCGACTTTATCGCCAACGCCTCGCACGAGTTGCGCACGCCCTTGACGGTGATCGTCGGTTTCCTGGAAATCGCCTCGACCACGCCCGACCTCGACGTCGCCAGCCGTCAGGCCCATTTGAAACTGATGACCGAGCAGGGCCACCGCATGCAGCGCCTGATCGAGGACATGCTGACCTTGTCGCGCCTGGAATCGGTCGATTATCCGATGCGGCCGGAACCGGTGCCGGTCAAGGCGCTGATCGAGGACGTGCTGGAGGAGGCCAAGGCCTTGTCCGGCGGCCGGCACAGCGTGACCGCCAGCATCGACGGGCCCGACGTGGTGGGCAGCGCCGAAGAGTTGCGCAGCGCCTTTGCCAACCTGGCCTCGAACGCGGTGCGCTACACGCCCCCGGGCGGCACCGTTCACCTGAGCTGGAAGGACACGCCGCAGGGGCCGCAGTTCGCCGTCAGCGACAGCGGCATCGGCATCGATCAGTTGCATATCGCGCGCCTGACCGAGCGCTTCTACCGGGTCGACAAGAGCCGCTCGCGCGAAACCCAGGGCACCGGCCTGGGGCTGGCGATCGTCAAGCACGTGCTGCTGCGGCACCGGGCGCAGTTGACGATTGATTCGGTGGCGGGGAAGGGCAGTTGTTTTACGGTGACGTTCCCGAAACGTTAGGCTAAGGGGGACTGGCACAAGCGCGAAGCGCGCAGATGCCTGTCCCATTTTTGCGCCGCCACTAAAATCCATTTTTGCAGCTGTTTAATATGGGACAGGCAACGAGTGCCAGTCCCCCCTACGGTACAATCCCAGGCTGATCAACGTTAGTACAGCCCATGACCACCCGCCGTCTTTCCCTGCTCGCCCTTGGCGCATTATTACTCGCCGGCTGCCGCGGCAGCGCCCCCGTCGTTCCATCAGCGCCGCTGGCTGTGACGCCACCGGTGGTATCCGCCCCACCCAAAAAAATCAAGATCGGCCTGGCCTTGGGCGGCGGCGCCGCGCGCGGCTTTGCCCACATCGGCGTCATCAAGGCATTGGAGGCGCAGGGCATCCAGGCCGATATCGTCGTCGGCACCAGCGCCGGCAGCGTGGTAGGCGCTTTGTATGCCGCCGGCAACAATGGCTTTGCCCTGCAGCGCGTCGCCATGGAC
>JAQGNM010000133.1 GCA_028291845.1 Massilia sp.
ACGACGACAATATCGGCAATGTCGCCGCGCCGGCCGACCTGCCGCAGGTCGATGGCAACGTCGAGCAGCCGCCCAAGGCTGCCCGCAAGGCGCCGGCGCGCGGCCGCCGCCCCGCCAAGCCGAAGGCCGACCAGGCCTGAATCTGGCAAACAATTCTTTCCTTGCCGTCGGGCAGGGGAAGACGCGCGGGCAAATTCCGTGCAATATGGAGGCATGGCGCTGTCATGTCGATAGCGCCGCCTCTTGAAGGAGCGCATCGTGCCTCCGCTGTCCTTTGCCGTGTTGCTGGCCGCTGTACTGTCGGTGTCGGCGCCGGCCTTGGCCGTGCCGCCCGCTGCCAACCATCCGATTGTCGGCGCCTGGCGCCTGAGCCTGGACGGCGGCATGTGCTTCGAGATTTACCGTTTCCGCGAGGACGGCACCAGCCTGGTCACCAGCGCGCACGAAGTCTCGGAGAGCGACTTCGTGATCGGCGCCACCCCCAGCGCGCGCGGGTTTTATAAACTGGAAGACCACATCGTCAAGGACAACGGCAAGCCCGATTGTTCGGGGGAGGTCATGAAGGTCGGCACCAGGGCCACCAATTACGTGCAGTTTCATCCCAATGGCGATATGTTTTTGATGTGCGCCTCGGAGGCGCTCGACGTGTGTATCGGGCCGTTCGAGCGGATCAAGGGCGAGCAAATTTAGCGGGGGCAGAAGGGGGACTGGCGCCGCAGGTGCCTGTCCCATTGGTGAGCCGCTACCGATCTATCGTATAACCTCGGGTCATAACTGGACTGGCTTGGACAGTACCAAGTGCTTGCGGTCCGAACGCGGCCCGGCCAATCCCCTGCTGCGGACGCTGCCGGCTGGTGTATATTACTGGTACCACTTCAATACCACCGCCCTATGTCCCCAGTCCTCCTGTTTTGCATCCTGCTCGCCTACTTCGCCTTGCTGCTGGGCGTTGCCTGGGCCACCTCCCGCAATGCCACCAACGACAGTTTTTATATCGGTAACAAATCGAGCAACTGGATGCTGGTGGCCTTCGGCATGGTCGGCACCACCTTGTCCGGCGCCACCTTCATCAGCGTGCCCGGCGCAGTCGGCCGCGACGGCTTCGGCTACGGCCAGATCCTGATCGGCTATATCTTCGGCTACATCGCCGTGGTCTACATCCTGCTGCCCCTGTATTACCGGTTGAAATTGACATCGATCTACAGTTACCTCGACATGCGCCTGGGCCGGCGCGCCTATCAGAGCGGCGCCGGCTTTTTCATCCTGTCGCGCTTGCTCGGAGCGACCGCGCGGCTATATCTGGTGGTCAACATTTTGCAGGTGATTATCCTCGACAGCCTGGGGGTGCCGTTCTGGCTGACCACCCTGGTCATTCTCGGCATGATCCTGATTTACACCTACCAGGGCGGCGTCAAGACGATCGTCTGGACCGACACCCTGCAAACGACTTGCATGCTGATCGGCCTGGTCGCCTGCGTCGGCTTTCTGCTCAGCCAGCTCGACATGACGGTCGGCCAGTCGCTGGCGCAGATGGATGCGCGCGGCCTGTCGCGCATCTTCACCTCGAGTCCGGACAGCCCCAATTTCTGGCTGAAACAGGTCGTCGCCGGCATGTTCATCGTCGTCACCATGACCGGCCTGGACCAGGAGATGATGCAAAAAACCATTTCCGTCAAAACCTTGGGCGATTCGCAAAAGAACCTGCTGACCCTGACCCTGGTGCTGACCATCGTGCTGTCGCTGTTCCTGTTCCTGGGGGGCTTGCTGCACCTGTACGCGCCGCTGGTGGGCGTCAGCGCCAGCGGCGACCAGCTGTTCCCGGCCATCGTCACCGGCCACTTGCCGCCGGCGGTGCAAGTGATTTTCCTGATCGCGGTGGTGTCGGCGTTGTTCCCCAGCGCCGATGGCGCCATCACGGCGCTCACTTCCACCACCTGCATCGACCTGCTGGGCTTGCAGCGGCGGGCCGACTTGAGCGAGGCGGCACAGGTGCGCATGCGCAAGGCGATCCACCTGGCGTACGCCGGCCTGTTCCTGCTGCTGGTGCTGGTGTTCAAGGCCGTCGACAGCCCCAGCATGATCGGCGTGATCCTGAAACTGGCGGCCTACACGTATGGCCCGCTGCTGGGCCTGTTCGCTTTCGGCATTCTGACCAGCCGTTCGCTGAACGACCGCCTGGTGCCTGTCGTCACCATCGGCGCGCCCGTTTTGTGTGCGCTTCTTGAGTTTAATCAAGCGCACCTGTTTGCGACTTATCGCTTTGGCCTTGAAATGTTGATCTTCAACAGTATATTCGTGTTTGCCGGTTTGTGGACTATTTCCACCCCGCAACAGACAAGCGCTGTCGTCAATCCGACCTAGAGCGCCTGGCAAAACCTTCAGGGCAAGGCGCGACGGCGAAGACAGTACCGAAGTTTACGAGATACTTTCACTATGCCTGTAGTACGGCAAGCCGGAGCAACGCAGCCATGGAGGTTTTGTTAGGCGCGCCAGCCCGGCACCGGGCTTTTACCGTACAGTGCCAGATGTGCTGAAGAGATACAGCATCCTTTCAATAACTTAGCCGGTGGAGTACCGATGTCCTTCAAACCCCTGTCAGCACTGCGCCGCGGTTTCGTTTTTTTCTGGCGCGCCCTCGACGCCACCCGGCGCACCTTTTTCAACCTGCTGTTCCTGCTCATCCTGGTGCTGCTGGCGATGGCGATTTTCAGCGGTGGCCTCAAGCCGCTGACGCCGAAAACCGCGCTGGTCATCAATATCAAGGGTGATATCGTCGAGCAGTCGAGCGGCAGCGTGCAGGACACCCTGCTGGCCAACGTCAACGGCGAATCGCGCCGCCAGGTGCAATTGCGCGACATGCTGACGGTGCTCGATGCCGCCGCCGCCGACAAGGGCATCGGCAGCGTGGTGCTGATGCTGGAAGACATGGACGGCGCCGGCCTGGCGCAATTGAACGAAATCGGCGCCGCCATCGATCGGGTCAAGGCGTCGGGCAAGCGGGTGGTGGCGTGGGCCGGCAATTACGACCAGCGCCAGTACCTGCTCGCTTCGCACGCTTCCGAGGTGTATCTGCATCCGATGGGCATGGTCAACGTCAAAGGCTTCGGCCGCTACCGCAATTATTATCGCGACGCCCTCGACAAGGTCGGCGTCACCGTCAACCTGATGAAGGTCGGCACCTATAAGAGTTTTGCCGAGCCGTATATCGGCAACGGTCCCTCGAGCGCGGCCGCTGAAGCCGAAAGCGTGCTGTACAACGCCCTTTGGCAGGGTTATACGGCATCGGTCGAGAAAAGCCGCAAGCTGCCGCTTGGCGCCATCGACGGCATGATCGACAAGCTGCCCCAGCTGATGGAGGCGGCCGGCGGCGACGCCGCCAAGGTGGCCTTGCAAAACAAGCTGGTCGACGGCCTGAAAACGCGCGACCAATTGCGCGCCATGATGATCCAGAGCGGCGAGTACGACAGCGACAGCAAGAGCTTTCAGCAAATCGGCTTCGACGATTACCTGGCCCGCAACCGTCCCAAAGCCTTTGGCGAGGCTGTCGGCGTGGTGGTCGCCTCTGGTGAAATCACCGACGGCAGCGCCGGCCCGGGCACGATCGGCGGCAATTCCACCTCGAACCAGATCCGCCGCGCCCGCGAGGACGAGCAGATCAAGGCGGTGGTGCTGCGCGTCGATTCGCCCGGCGGCAGCGCTTTTGCCTCCGAGCTGATCCGCCGCGAGCTGGAACTGACGCGCGCCGCCGGCAAGCCAGTTATCGTCTCGATGGGCAACGTCGCCGCCTCGGGCGGTTACTGGATCTCGATGGCCGCCGACGAAGTCATCGCCGACCCCGCCACCATCACCGGTTCGATCGGCGTGTTCGCCATTTTGCCGACCGCCGAAAAAGTGGTGGACAAGCTGGGCGTGCATACGGCCGGCACCACCACCACCTGGCTGGCCGACGCCTACAACCCATTGCGTCCGCTCGACCCGCGCTTCCGCCAGCTGGTACAGAGCAGCATCAACCATATCTACAGCGAGTTCACCACCCGCGCCGCCGCCGCCCGCAAGACCACGCCGGAAAAAATCGACGCGGTCGGCCAGGGCAGGGTCTGGACCGGGGAGCAGGCCAGGGAGCGCGGCCTGGTCGACCGCCTGGGCAGCTACCAGGATGCCCTGAAAGCGGCGGCGGTGCGCGCCAAGCTGCCGGCCGGCTACCGGGTCGCCTACGTCGAACGCGAAAGCGGCAGGATCGAACGCCTGCTGAACATGTTCGGCGCCTCAGCCGCGCAGGCACTCACGATCCAGATGAAGCTGGGCATCTTGCCGACCGGCTTGCCGGCCGCCAGCGTGAAGGAAGTGGCGAAGGATTTGGCGTGGTTGTCGGAATTAAATAGTGGCAAGCAACCCTTCGCGGCGGTCACTCACTGCCTGTGTTCGGTTCCGTAGTTGGCTGGGGACTGGCGCTGCGAGCCTGTCCCCCGCTTTAGATGCTGCCGAAGTCGTAGAGCTGGGGACAGGCCCGCAGGGCCTGTCCCCGGATTTATGTAGCGCCTTTGTAACACCATGTACAGACACCCGAGAACGCCGCTTCCCCCCGGAAGACGGCGTTTTTTTACGTCGTCATGAACCGTCCAGCCACGGCGGATGTCATGCTTTTGTACCGACATCGGTACGTTATGAAACATAGATCTTGCCTCTGCCATGGTAAAGTTTATTGGTATTTGTTACCATTTTGACCAAGGAAAAGCATGCAGCAGCCGCCAGTCGACAAAGCCGTCTCCCCCGTCCCTCACCGTAGCGGCCGTAGCAAGCTGATCGGAACGATCGTCGCCATCGCCGCCATGATCGGCCTGGGCTGGCTGGCCTGGCATCTGACCCATCCGGCGGACGCCGCCCCCGCCGCCGGTGGCGGCCAGCGCGCTGCCGGCGGTGGC
>JAQGNM010000005.1 GCA_028291845.1 Massilia sp.
GACGACGTCATTGGTGATGGCAAACGCGCCGATCACGCCGTCGAAGCTGAACGATGCATCGAGCACTTCCAGGTACAGGAAGGCGCCGATACCGCCGCGCTTGACCATGTCGCCGACGTTGCTGCCGCCGGCGCCAGCCGCCTCTTCCGCGTTGTCCTTCTCCAGCAGGCTGCTCAGGGTATCGACGCCGACGTAGATCAGGATGCCCCACAGGCCGGCCATCAACACCACCATCTTCTGCGCTTCTTCCACCAGGCCCAGGCAGGCCATCAGGGTGCCCAGGGCGATCATCACCGAGATCGACGATACCTTGCCGAGCGCGCCGATCTTCTCTTCGATGTGACCCAACCAGTGGGTTTCCTTCGAGTCGTCGAGCAGGAAGTTGAGGAACACCAGCAGCAGGAACATGCCGCCGAAGGCTGCCACTTCAGCATGGTGCGCCGTCAGGTGCGCCGAGTATGCTTTCGGATCGGACAAGGCCAGGTTCCACACTTCCATCAAGCCCAGGTCGGCCGCTTGCGCCACGATCACCAGTGGGAACAGCAGGCGCATGCCGAACACGGCGATGATGATGCCGACGCCAAGGAACAGCTTTTGCCAGAACTCGTCCCAGGTTTTCAATACCGAGGCGTTGACCACGGCATTGTCGAACGACAGCGAAACCTCCATGATGCCGAGGATGACCGCCACGCCCAGCGCGGTCATCGCGCCGGACACGCCGCCATGCGTGTAACCCCACCAGCCGGCAACCGCCAGGCAGACGAAGGTGACCAAAAATGAAATACGAAAATGCTTCATGCGCCGACCTTTCTTCTTAAGTGCTTTGTCAACCCACAACATTGAATTGATGTGAGACAGTGTAAAGGCGAGCGAACAATTGAAATAGCGAAGATAATTGGATGAATACTTCGGAAAAACAGAACGATGAAACAAACCGACATCAATTTCAGGCACTTGTACTACTTTTGGGTGGTGGCCAAGGAAGGCGGCATCACCCGCGCCGCCGAGCGGCTGGGCCTGGCCGTGCAAACCATCAGTACCCAGCTGGCGCAGCTGGAACAGCAGATGGGCACCGCCTTGTTCAGCCAGCAAGGGCGCCGTCTGGTGCTGACCGAATCGGGCAGTACCGCGCTGCGCTACGCCGACCAGATTTTTTTATTGGGCGAGCAGATGCAGGACGCCCTGACCGAGGTCGATACCAAGAAGATCCGCTTGACGGTCGGCATCTCGGACTCGCTGCCGAAGCTGACCGCCTACCGCATGCTCGAACCGACCATGCGCCTCGACCGCAAGGTGCGGCTGGCCTGTTACGAAGACCAGTTCGACGCCCTGCTGGCCGACCTGGCCCTGCATAAACTCGACGTGGTGCTGACCGACCGCCCGGTGCGCGGCGCCAGCATGTTGAAAGTGTTCAGCCACCTGCTGTTTGAAAGCGCGACCATGGTGGTGGGTACGCCGGCGCTGGCGGCGGCCCATGCGCACGATTTTCCAAGAAGCCTGAACGGCGCCCCATTTTTACTGCCGACCCGCAACAACGCCCTGCGCGCGAAAATCGACGACTGGTTCGGCCAGCATGCGGTACGCCCCGACATCGTCGGCGAATTCGAAGACAACGCCCTGTTGAACACTTTCGGCCGGCGCGGCCTCGGCCTGTTTTTCGCCACCGCGGCACTGGCCGGCGACATCGAGGAGCAGTTCGGCGCCGTGCTGGTGGGCGAAGTCGATGCCGTGCGCGAACAGTTTTTTGCCATCTCGAATGAGCGCAAGATCGAGCATCCGGGCGTGGCGGCCATCCTCACGGCGGCCCAGCCGGGCGGAGTGCATTCCGGCTGACCGGTACAATGTCTTGTGAAAATGAGATCGCGGGCAAATATTGGCCTTGCCGCTCTCGCCCCATCCACCCCCAACCCACACTATGCATAACCTCCTGTTAGTCCTGCTGGCCCTGTTTCTCGTCATCCTCAACGGTTTTTTCGTGGCCGCCGAATTCGGCATCGTCACCCTGCGCAAAACGCGCGTACGCGCCATTGCCAAGAGCCAGGGCCTCAAGGGGCGCATCCTCGGCAAGGTGCACAGCCAGCTCGACGCCTACCTGTCCGCCTGTCAACTCGGCATCACCCTGGCCTCGCTGGGCCTGGGCTGGGTCGGCGAACCGGCGTTTGCCAGCCTGCTCGAGCCGCTGTTCGGCATGCTCGGCGTGAGCTCGCCGGAAATCGTGCATGGCGTGTCGTTCGTGTTCGCGTTTTCCGTGATTTCCTTCCTGCACATCGTGGTAGGCGAACTGGCGCCGAAATCGCTGGCCATCCGCAACCCGGAAATCATCGGCTTGTACAGCGCCCTGCCCCTGTACGCCTTTTATTGGGCCATGTACCCGGCGATCTGGCTGTTGAACGGCAGCGCCAATCTGGTGCTGCGCATGGCAGGCCTCGACGGCAAGGGCGGCCACGACGCCCATTACTCGACGGAAGAGTTGAAATTGATTTTGCGCACCAGTCAGCCGGGCGAAAAGCACACCCGCGACGAGCGCCACATCCTGGCCCAGTCGCTCGATTTTTCGCAGCTGACGGTGGCGGACTTGATGCGCCCGATCAACGAAGTGATCGCCCTGCACGCCAACAAGCCGATCGAGACCAACCTGGAAACCATGCGACGAAACCGTTTCAGCCGCTATCCATACTTCGACAAGAATGGCGAAGACGTGCTGGGCGTGATCCACATGAAAGACCTGTTTTTCGCCCAGCAATCGGGCCGTCCCCTGCTCGACCTGGCGCAATACCTGCGCCCCGTTGAAACCATGTCGGCGCGCACCAAGGCGCAGGACATGTTCCGTCGCTTTCGCGAAGGCGCGCCGCACTTCGCCATGATCGGCGAAAAGGGCAAGCGCCCGGTCGGTTTCATCACCCTCGACAATCTGTTGGGCGCAATGGTCGGCGAAATCCACGACGAATTCCGCCTCAACGAAAACGACTGGCTGAAACAGGAAGACGGCACCCTGATCGGCAAGGCCAGCCTGCCGATCTTCTCGCTCGAACGCGCGCTCGGCATCGATATCGACAACGAGGAAATGGGTCTCGACGAAGTCGAATCGGTGGGTGGTTTATTGATGGTCAAACTGGGAGATATTCCCAAGCAGGGCCAGCGCATCGAGTTTCCGAAATTCGACATCGTCGTCAAAAAGATGAACGGCCCGCGCATCGTGCTGGTCAAGGTGATTCCGCAATTGCAGCGCGATGACGATACCGATGATATGGATTGATAGGCGCACGGCAATACCGCGTCGCCGTTCCGCCGAATTCGTTATGATCAAAGCATCAACCGAGGAGCCATCATGACCATCAACAAAGACATCGAACTGGAAGGCCAGAAGCCGATCCCGACCCACCCCCCCGATCCGCACGCCAACAGCGATGACGCCAAAGTCGTCGGCGAGGAGGTGTTGCAGACCCCCGATTACAACGCGCCGCCGCCGGAAGGCGCCATCAAGTCGACCGGCCCGGCAATCGACCCCGGCGTCGGCGGAGCACTGGGCCAGCCGCCGCAGGCAGCGCGCGAGCCAGCCGGTGACGATACCGGCAACACCGATGCCGAGCTTGGTGAAAACCAGGGCGGCGGCGATGAGATTGCCGATGAGATGAAGCCGAAGCACTGATTGCAGCGCAGTTCCATAAAAAAACCCGCAGCCGCGGGTTTTTTTATGGCGGGCTAGGCTTCTGCCGCTATCTCCGCGTTACTGCCGGTCCATTCATTGATCAAGGAATACGCCACCGCCAACAAAGTCGGCCCGATGAACAAGCCGACGAAACCAAACGCCACCACGCCGCCGAGCACACCCAGAAAGGTGAGTAAAAATGGCAAGATGGTTCCGCGTGAAATCAGCATCGGCCGCACCACGTTGTCCACGCCGGAAATGAGCACCAGGCCCCACACCACCATGAAGATACCCCAGCCGGTGTGGCCGTGGGCGAACAGCCAGGCGGCGGCGCTGCCCCATACCAGCGGCGGGCCGACCGGCACCAGGGACAGGATAAACGTCAGCACCGCCAGCAGCGGCACGGCCGGTACGCCGGCGATGGCAAAGCCGATGGCGGCGACCAGCGCCTGCGCCAGCGCCGTGCCCAGCAGGCCCAGCATGACGCCGCGCACGGTCTGGCTGATGGTGATGGAGACCCGCGCCGCATGGTCGCCGAAGATGCGCGCAGCGCCCACGCCGATCACGCGCATGGCGCCGGCGCCGTCGCGGTACAGGAAGAAACTGACGAAGGTGGCCATCAGCAATTGCACCACGCCGCCGCCCAGCAGCATGCCGCCGTTGGTGACGAAACGGCGCGCCGGCTCGATCATGCGCTTGGCGGCGATGGTCAATTCTTCGCGGCTGCCGAGGATGTTGTTCAGATAGCCGTCCAGCCAGGGACCGACCAGCGGCACATCGACCAGCCAGGGCGGCGTGCGCAACACTTCGCCGTCGATGGCGGTGCGCACCTGGTCGAACAGGCGGCCGATGTCGTCGGCCATGTTGTAGGCCACCAGGCTGAGGGGAGCGATTACCAGCAGGGTCAAGAACAGCGTCATGACCAGGGCGCCGATGTTGCGCCGGCCGTTCAGGCGCCGCAACAATCTCTGGTACAGCGGCCAGGACGACACCACGACCACGCCGGCGAACAGGATGGCGGAAATAAACGGCCGCAGCACCAGCACGCAGCCGATGATCAGCAGCAGGACAGCGGCGAGGCGGGCGGCCCGCTTGCCGAAGCTGTCTTCCATTTCAGTTCAACAATTGACGCAGATCGTTCACCAGCGGGCCGCTGCCCTGGCCGTGGCGGATGAAAAGGCGCACCTTGCCCTCCTTGTCGAACACGTAGCTGCCGGCGGTGTGATCCATCGAATAGCTGCCGGGCTGCTTGCCGGGTACTTTCGCATAAAACACCTTGAACTCCTTGGCCACCTTGGCGGTGGCGGCGGCGTCGCCGCGCAGGCCCAGAAAACGCTTGTCGAAGGCCGGCACGTATTCGGCCAGCAACTGCTGGGTGTCGCGCTCCGGGTCGACGGTAATGAACAGCACTTGCACCTGGTCGGCCTTCGGCCCCAGCTCTTTCATCACGCCGGCCAGTTCGGCCATGGTGGTGGGGCAGACGTCGGGACACTGCGTATAGCCGAAAAATACCAGCACCACCTTGCCCCTGAAACTGGCCAGATTGCGCGGTACGCCGTTGTGGTCGGTCAAGGCAAAATCCTCGGCGTAGCGCAGGCCGGTGACGTCGGTGTTTTGAAAACTGGCAGGTTTGCTGCAGGCCGACAAGCCGAGAGTGAGAACGATGGCGAAAGCGGCGAAGATCTTATTCATTTAGAAGCGCACGTAATGGTCGACCAACAAGGCGGCGAACAGCAAGCCGAGGTACATCACCGACCAGGCAAACGCCTTGCGGGCGACCTGGTCGGAGTAATGGCGGTGCACTTTCCAGCCGTGCATGAGGAACACGGCGTTGAGGATGATGGCGGCCACCAGGTAGATCAGGCCGCTCATCTGCACGGCAAACGGCAACAAGGTGGTGGCGGCCAGGGCGATCGAATACAGCCAGACGTGATAGCCCGTCAATTGCATGCCGTGCGTCACCGGCAGCATCGGCAGGCCGGAACGGGCGTAGTCATCGCGGCGGTACATGGCCAGCGCCCAGAAGTGCGGCGGCGTCCACACGAAAATGATCAACACCAACAGCCAGGCTTGCATCGGCACGTCGTTGGCGATCGCCGCCCAGCCGAGCGCCGGCGGCATGGCACCGGACAAGCCGCCGATGACGATATTCTGCGGCGTCGCCGGCTTTAAAATCATCGTGTAGATGACGGCGTAGCCGACAAAGGTGACGAAGGTCAGCCACATGGTCAGTGGATTGACCAGGAAGTACAGCACGGCCATGCCGAGCCCGCCAACGATGCTGGAAAACACCACGGTCTGGTTGCGCGTGAGTTCTCCGCTGGCGGTGGCGCGGCGCGCGGTGCGGGCCATGCGGGCGTCGATCGACGCTTCGATCAGGCAATTGAAGGCAAAGGCGGCGCTGGTCAGCAGCCAGATACCCACCGTGGCGGCCAGCACGGTCTTCCAGGGCGGCAAGCCGTCGGTGGCCATAAACATGCCGATGATGGCGCAGAACACCGCCAACTGCGTCACCCGCGGCTTGGTCAGCGCCCAGTACTGGGCAATGCGGCTGGCCCGCTTGGGTGCCTGCGGTGCCTGCGGGGAATCGTGCGCTGCTGTCTGGGTCGTCATTGGGAGGCTGATAGGTACTTTGCCCGGTAGTTTAACATGGTCACCAGCAGTACCAGCAGCGCGGCCCCGGCGTTATGCAGCACGGCGATCAGCAATGGAAAGTTCAAAAAGATGGTCGCCAGGCCGCTGCACGCCTGCACGGCCAGCGTCGCCAGCAGCCACAGCACGGTCGAACGCAGCGACGGCTGGCGCCAGGCCAGCAGCGAGGTCCACAGGGCAACCGCCACCAGCACCAGGGCAAAGTTGCGGTGCACCCAGTGGATCGCGGTGAGCGCGGCGAACGGCAGATAATGGCCGGCAGCGGTCTTGCCGAGCTCGCGCCACAAGGTAAAGCCGTGCTCGAAATCCATAGGCGGCACCCAGGCGCCGCCGCACAGGGGATATTCGGTGCAAGCGAGGGTGGCGTAGTTGGTGCTGACCCAGCCGCCCAGGGCGATCTGCACGGCCAGCACGATGGCGGTGATCAGCGCCCACAACCGCACCCTGGCGATGCCGGGCGCCCGGGCGGTACCGGCGGTATCGGCGGCACCGGCGCCCTGCCCCGCCAGATGATCCTGCCTGCCGCCCAGCCAGGTCAGCATGGCCAGCAATCCCATACCCAGCAACAGGTGGATGGTGACGATCACCGGCTGCAGTTTCAAGGTCACGGTCCAGGCGCCGAATGCGCCTTGCAGGCAGACAAACAGGAACAGCGCGGTCGGCATGCCGGGCGCGTAGTCGGGACGGCGCGCTTTGCGGGTTTGCAGCCAGGCATTGCCCATCAGGGCGACTATCAATACGCCGATGCCCATCGCCAGGTAGCGGTGGATCATCTCGATCCAGGCTTTGACCACCGTCACCGGCCCCGTCGGCATCAAGGTTTCGGCGGCAACGATATGTTCGTGCGCCAAAAACGGGTTGGCCAGGCCATAGCAGCCGGGCCAATCCGGGCAGCCCAGGCCGGAATCGGTCAGCCGGGTAAAACCGCCGAAGACAATCAGGTCGAAGGTGAGGAACACCGCCACCCATACCAGTTTGCGGTATTTGTTGGCATCGTTCGACAACCACACCATCGCCAGCGGCAAGCTCGCCACCAACAGGCCGGTGACGCCCAGTTGCACCAGGGTTCCAGTTTGCATGCCTTACCCGATCGCCGAGGCTTTGAGGACCTTGGCGATGTCTTTCTTGATTTTCGCGTAGTGTTCGACGGCTTGCGCTTCGGTGGCGCCGGCCGGCGGCGGCGGAAAGCGCATCATCAGGTGGCCGAGCGGGTCGATCAGGTAGATCGATGATTCGAGCGGGGCGCCGGCCGTGTGCGGCAGCCAGCCGCTGACCGCCGCCGCGCTCGCGCGCAGCATGCGCATGCCGTCCAGTTCACGGATCAGCACGGTTTCCAGCGGCGCCTGGTCGGTGATCAGCCAGACCCGCTCGATGCGCTCCATCTCCTTGCCCTGCATGGCGCGCAGCTGGCGCATGGCGAACATCTGGTCCATGCACGGTTTCGCACAGGCCGACGGCCCCGCTTTTAGCATCAGCCACTTGCCCTGCCAGGCGGTCAGCTCGGTCGGCTTACCGTCCAGGCTGGTGGCGCCCAGTACCGGAATCGGATGGGCGCGCGGATCGATCAACTCGCCATAATTGGTGCGGCCGGTCGGCTTGATGACGTAATAGGTCAGATACGAAAAAATCAGCGGCGCGGCGCACACGGCCAGCACGGCAAACAGCTTCCAGCGGCCCGTTCTCGTCTGCCGCTGCTGCTGGGCCAGGAGTTCATTCTTGTTGTCGGTGTGATCCACGTCGAAATCCTGTAATGATAAAAAACAGCGCGGCCATCACGGCCAGCGCGTACCACTGAAAGGCGTAGCCCTGGTGCTTTTCGACACCGAGCGCGGGCGCCGGCCAGTCGCGCACCAGGCCGTCTGCTTGTTTGTCGGCCTGCTCGACAATAAACGGCGCCGTCGTCAAGCCGCTAGCCTGGCCAAATTGCGCCGGCGCCAGATTTTGCACGATGGCGCCCGGTTTGATGGGCTCGGCCGACCCGAGCTGCATGATATGCCCCAAGCCGCTTTTAAGCACCCCTTCGATGGTGACGGTGCCTGCCGGCGTGGTAAACGGCGGCAATTTGGCGGGATCGGCGACGTTTCTCGGCAACCAGCCGCGCGCCACCAGCACGTGGGTGCCGGAGTTTTCCAGCCTGAACGGCATCACCAGGTAAAAGCCGGCCTGGCCGTCGTGCGGGCGGTTGTTCAGGGCGATCGGCCAGTCGACGAACTGCCCGGTCAATTGCACTTTGCGAAATTCAAGCTGGGCGCCCTGTTCGGCTGCCTGCAGCTTGACCGGCGCCTGCCTGGCGGCGTCAAGCAGTTTTTGCTGCAGCGCCAGTTTTTCGTTGGCCCGGCCCGCCTGCCAGTTGCCCAATACAATCCCCAGCAGCACCAGCAGCACGGTGGCGATGAAAGGAATCGGACGAAAGGCGAAACGCGGCAGCGCACTAGACATTACAATCACCTGATTCGTTCACTGTCGCCTTTATCAGCACTGCTGCCATGAAATCTCTGATCGCCATCGCCTTTATCCTGATTCTGTCGAGCCTGGGCATCGCCCTGTTTTATCTGATGCGCGACAAAGGCAAGAGCAACCGCACGGTGCAGGCGCTGGGCATGCGCGTCGCGCTGTCGGTCACCCTGTTTTTGATCTTGTTGGGGGCCTACAAGATGGGCTGGATCGCGCCGACCGGCCTGCACCAATAAACAACTTACCAGAAAAAAGCCGCACCCGGCAAAACACCCGGTGCGGCTTTTTTATCGAAGCCGGCGGCGCCGGCGATGGTCACAGCCAGTAAATGACGACGTACAAGCCCAGCCAGACGACATCGACGAAGTGCCAGTACCAGGCCGCGCCCTCGAAGCCGAAATGGTGGCTCGGCGTAAAGTGGCCTTTCAGCACACGGTACAGCATCACCGACAGCATGATGGCGCCGATGGTGACGTGGAAACCGTGAAAGCCGGTCAGCAGGAAGAAAGTCGAACCGTAGATGCCCGAGGTCAGTTTCAGGTTCAGCTCGCTGTAGGCGTGCATGTATTCGTAGGCCTGGAAGCCCATGAAGGTGGCGCCCAGCAAGATGGTGGCGAACAGCCAGACAGCCGTCTTGGCGCGATGGCCGGCCAGCAAGGCGTGGTGGGCGATGGTGAGGGTCACGCCGGAGGTCAGCAGCAGGGCGGTGTTGATGGTCGGGATCGGGAACGGCCCCATGGTCTGGAACGATTCGACCACGCCGGCCGGACCGGTATTGCCCCAGTGGGCGGCGAAATCGGGCCAGATCAGCTTATGGTCGAGGTCGCCGAGCCAGGGCATGGTGATGGTGCGGGCATAGAACAGCGCGCCGAAAAAGGCGCCGAAGAACATGACTTCGGAAAAGATGAACCAGCTCATCGACCAGCGGTAGGACAGGTCGACTTTCTCGCCATACTGGCCCGCTTCGGACTCGCCGATGGCGTCGCCGAACCAGAAGTACAACACCACCAGCACGGCGGCGATGCCGATCAGGTTGACGGCCGGGCCCCAGCCCTGGCCGTTGACCCAGCCGGAGGCGCCGATCATTGTCACCAGCAGGGACACCCCGGCCAGCATCGGCCAGCGGGAAGGTCCCGGCACGAAATAGTGCGGCGCGGTGGTGGTGGAAACACTCATCTTGAATCTCCTGTCGCTTTTTTATTGATATCTGTATTTTAGTGAATACTGCTGCTGCCCG
>JAQGNM010000012.1 GCA_028291845.1 Massilia sp.
GATGCCGGCCCGGCGCGCCGCCTCGGGCGTGGGCCCGGTGAGCGCCACCCCGTCCACTTCGACCGTCCCCTCGTCCGGCACGTACACGCCGTTGAGGATCTTGAGGATGGTCGACTTGCCGGCGCCGTTACCGCCGAGCAGCGCATGAATTTCGCCGCGCCGGAAGCTCAGGTCGACGTCCTGCAGCGCGCGCACCCCGCCGAAGGACTTCGACACGCCGGTCATGCGCACTGCGGCCGCCGCGGCGGCGCCGGCCGGGGTGGACGCAGCGGCGCCGGCCGTGGTGGACGCCGCGGCGCTTGACGCAATCGCCGCGGCGCTGGTGCCGGCCAGGCTCATGATGCGATCTCGGTCCAGGCGCCGGTAACGGCCGAGGCCAGGATCGCTTCGGCAATCAGCTCGGTCTGGAAGCCGTCGCGGAAGTTCGGCGACGGCTGCACGCCGTTGACGATCGCCGTGGCGAAGTCGAACAGTTCGATGATCTTAGTCTCGCCATAGCCGATGCCGAGCGCGGGAATCGGCCACAGGCCGGCGCCGTACGGATGATTCGGGCCGGTGTAGACGGTACGGAAGCCGCGCGCGTCGGCCGGATCGTCGGCGAACATCACCTGCAGCTCATCGCGGCGCTCGTAGTTGAACACGATCGAGCCCTTCTCGCCGTGGATCTCGAAGGTCAGGTAGTTGTTACGGCCGTAGGCATTGCGGGTCGCTTCGATCGAGCCGACCGCGCCGTTCTTGAAACGCATCATGGTGAGCATCTCGTCGTCGACGTCGACTGTCCCGCGCGGGCCGGCCACCTGCTTCTGGGCCGCGCCCAGTTTGTCCACGCCGCCGGACTGCAGCGGGCGGGTCGGGATGTAGTTGTGCACCATCGCGTTGACGGCGCCGATCTCGCCGACCAGGTAGCGCGCCAGGTCGACCACGTGGGTGCCGATGTCGCCCACGGTGCCGGAACCGGCGATCGACTTCTGGAAGCGCCAGGACAGCGGCGCATCCGGATCGGCCGACCAATCCTGCAGGTAGGTGCCGCGGAAATTGAGCACGCGCCCGATGCGGCCTTCTTCGATGTACTTGCGCGCCAGGGCGACCGCCGGCGTACGCCGGTAGTTGAAGGCGACCATGTGGGTAACGCCGGCCGCCTCCACCGCATCGAGCATGGCGCGCGCTTCTTCGACCGTGCGCGCCAGCGGCTTTTCGCAGATGACGTGCTTGCCGGCTTTGGCCGCGGCGATGGCGATCTCGGCATGGCTGTCGTTCGGCGTGACGATGTCGACGATGTCGATATCCGGACGGGCGATCACGGCGCGCCAGTCGCTCGAGGCTTCCTCGAAGCCGAGGCGGCGGCGTCCTTCTTCAGCTTGCGCCTGGTTCAGGTCCACCAGCACCTTGCGCACCGGCATGGCCGGCGCCGGCCAGAAAAACATCGGCATCGCCGCGTAGGCCAACGCGTGCGCCTTGCCCATGAAACCACCACCGATCATGGCGACATTGAGTGTCCTGGTCATGCTGTATCTCCTTTATTGCAATCGTTTGATGTGGTTCGTCTGATGCGCTTACTTCATGCTCTTGCGAACGTTGTCCGGCGCGTCGGTGTGGTAGACCTGCTTCCACGCGGCCAGCACGTTGTCCCGGGTGGTCGGGATGATCGGCCAGGCCACGAAGGTCGGTGCCTTCTTGCCCAGCAGCGCATAGCCGGCCAGCATCGCTTCGGTCACGCCCTGGTCATACGGGCGCTGGGCCGACACGCCTTTGACGTAGCCGCCGCGCGCCATGTCGATGGCGACGTTCTGGCCCAGGTCGACGGTCGTGATGATCAGCTTGTCGCGGCCGGCGGCGCGCGCTGCCGCGATCACGCCTTCGGCCGGCACATCCCAGACCGCCCAGATGGCCTTGAGGTTGCGGCGCGAGGTCAGCATCGCGCTGGCCGCCTTCTCGGCGTCGCCGACGAAGTCCGGTCCGCCGATGCCCTGCTCGGCGACGATCTTGACGTTCGGGTAGTTGTCGGCCATGGTCTTCTTGAAGCCCAGGTAACGCTGGCGGGTCTGGAAGAAGTCGGTCGCCGCGTGGAAGACCATGCCGACCTCGCCGCCGTTGGGGCCGAGGGCCTGGGCCATCAGGTGCGCCGAGGCGACCCCGTTGCCGTAGTCGTTCGGCGACACGTTGCTGAAGTAGTCGACGCCGGCAACCAGGCCTTTCGGGTCGTTGCCCATGAAGATGATTTTGACGCCCTGGCTGGCGGCCTTCTTGTAGGCAGCCTGCGTGGCGACCGGGTCGGTCGGCACCGAGACGATGATGTTCGGTTTTTGCACCAGCACGGTCTCGATGTCGGCCACCTGTTTTTCCGATTTGAAGCCGGCGTCGGTGACGGCGATGACCTCGATGCCCATCGTCTTGAACTGCGCCTTGAGTCCCTCCACCTGCGCGCGCGACCAGTCGTTGCCGCCGTAATGCATGACGATCGCCGCTTTTGCCTTCTTCGCCCGGATCTGCGCCAGCTCGGCGTTTGAGAGCGTGATGTCGGCCGCGGTCACCGGCTTTTCGCCGCCCGGACCCTGTGGCGGCAGCATCACCGCAACCTCCTTCAGCGCGACCGCCGGATCGATGGCCAAGGCCTGTCCTGCGGCGCCAAAGGCCAGCACCAGGGCGGCGCCCATGGCGGCGTGCTTGCGTGCGATGGTGAAGAATTTCATAGTGGTGTCCCCTTAGTTATATGTAGTGAGTGGGTTGCTTGCAGAGTTACAGGCCATACCGTTGCGCATACCCGGTTCAGGGACGCCAGCGGCATGGGAACGACAGCGTTACATGACAAATACGGCTTTCTCGGTCTTGCGTTCGTCAAACAGGCGGAACGCTTCGGGCGCCTCATCGAGGCTGAAGGTATGGGTCGCCAGGATGCCGAGGTCGATCTTTTTTTCCATCAGGACGTCGGCAATCTCGGCATACTCGGCGATGCCGAAATACCAGGAGCCCATCAAGGTGATTTGTTTGCGGATCAGCTGCTCGCTCGGGCGGATCGTGGTTTCGCGCGACTCGCCCACGAACGCCACCTTGGCGAACGGGCGCACCGCGTCCAGCGCCATGTTCTGGCCAGCGGGATTGCCCGAGCAGTCGATCGCGGCACTGAGCCCGTCGCCATGCGAAAACTCCTTCAATGCCGCCAGCGTAGCGGGGTCCTGCGGATCGAGCGCCAGGTCGGCGCCGATGCGCAGCGCGAATTCGCGCCGCTCCGCGATCGGATCGAGGGCCACCACGCGCGCGCCGAGCGCCTTGGCTGCCAGGATGCCGCTCGAACCCATCGGACCCATGCCCCAGATGCCCACCGTGGAAGAGCCGGACAGCTCGAGCTTCTTGCATGCGCTGTAGAGCGTGCCAAAGGCATCGGTCGAGATCGCCGCGGCGACGAAGGACATGTTGTCCGGGATGCGCAGGCAGTTACGCTCCGGCACGACCAAATAGTTGGCGTTGCCGCCGTCGGCAGTGAAACCGATGTAGCGCGTGGTCGGGCACAGGTGGAAGATACCGCGGCGGCAGGCAGGGCAAGTGCCGCAGCCGAGCGCCAGGTGGACCGCGACACGGTCGCCGGCCCGGAAGGTCGACACCCCGGCGCCGACTTCTTCGACGAAACCGGCCGGCTCGTGTCCGGCGATGCACTTGCCGGCGGCAACGCCTGGGAGTACCGCGTTACCGTAGTACAAGCTCATATCGCTACGGCAGATGCAGGATGCCTTGACTGCCACCAATACTTCGCCCACGCCCGGCTTGGGAGGGTCGAGCTCGCGGACGTCGACTTGCTTATTTCCTGGCAAAAATACGGCTTTCATGAGATATCCTTGTTCTCGTGTTGACACGCGCCGGATGCGCACCGGCGATCGCGGTCCTGCCTGCGTACGGGCACGGATCCATGAATGTGTAGGTCGAATGCACCGGCACTGCCGGTGCGGGCGACAGGGATCAGCCCTGCTGCTGGCCTTCGAAGCCGCGGAAGAATTCGCGGGTACGCTTGGCGCCGGCCAGGGGATCGTCCCATTCGTCCAGCTCGGCGGCGATCCAGCCTTCGAAGCCGAGATCCTTGAGCGTGGTGAGAATCGCGCGGGTGTCGAGGTCGCCCTCGTCGAGCGGCGTGAAGCGGAACGGCTCGCGCTGCCAGCCCTTCATGTGTACGTAGGTAATGCGGTCGCGCAGTTCCGTGATCAAAGCCGGTACGTCGGCACCACCTGCGGCCAGATGGGCGGTGTCGGGGCAGAACCCGATTTCCGTTTGCGCGAAAACGTCGCGCACCTGCGCCGGCGTTTCCACCATCGTCGAGAGGTGCGGATGGTAATGCGCGGACAGGCCATGCTTGCGGGCCAAAGCGGCTACCTTGTCGAGCGCGGCGCCGAGCAAGGCGCTATCGCCCGGGGCGATGCCGGCGGCGCGTTGCGCACCGCCGCCGACCACCAGGTACAGACCGCCCGCCTCCGCGGTGGCGGCGGCAACCCGTTCAAGCCGGGCCAGCTCTTCAGCCAGCATGTCGGGAAAGATGAAATTGCAACCGCTGTAGGCGGCGACGAACTGCAGGCCCGCACGGTCGAGCAGCTGGCGCAAGGTCGACATGCGGCCCTGGTAGTCCAGCAGGTTGCCGTCGAACATTTCGATGCCGCTGAAGCCGGCGGATGCGATCTCGTCGATCGCCCGTGCCATATCGGCGTAGGTGCGGTAGGTAAGGCGCGAAATCGAGGTGACGCCGACGGCGTCACCGCCCATCGGGCCCCAGCAGTTGGCCTGGTAGGCAAGTTTCCAGTTACTCATGATGTGTGTCTCCATTATTTTTTTGATATGTGCTCGGGTCGGTGCGGGTCTTCTGCCAACTGCCGACGGGTCTCTGTAATCGTTTTCATGCTTGCTTGAACACGAATGTAATCGATTACTTTTTTCAAGTCAAGCGACTGTTTTGACATTTCGTTACTCCTGGACCGAGGTCGCAGTAGGCACCTGGGCACCGGATCGGACCGATGTGACGAATTAGCAACATGCACGAAGACAGCGAAAGCTTGTTTCGCAACCAGAAACACGGTGCCGTCAGCGCATTCGGGCACATGGCGAACAACCAAGGGTAAAGAACATTGACATACCTAGAGTACTAAAAATCAACTTGTCGACGTGTTAAGATAAACCTACGGTTAAAGTAAAAAGTTGACCCTTACTTTCAAAAGCAGCCAAGCAAATCCGCCCCCCAGCTTGCCGCCCCCCAGATTGCCTTTTGCGTTCATCGCGTACCCGCTCCCATCGATATTTTTCAATATGAAAACTCTCCACTCGCGCGGCCAAAATTATTTGCTGTCCGAGTTGTACGCCGTCGAGCTCGATCGCTTGGCGCCTTACCTGGTACCGGCATTGCTGACACGTGGCGACGTGTTGTACCAGCCCGATGGCGCGATGGAATATGTGTATTTTCCGACCACCACCGTTGTGTCCATCGACGCGACCCTGGCTGACGGCAACACCGTCGAACTGGCCAGTATCGGCAACGAGGGCGTGGTCGGCATCCCGGTATTTTTGGGCGGCGCCAGCTCGCCGAATCGGGCGATTGTCCGCATCACCGGGCGCTGTTACCGGATCGAGGCTGCGCGCCTGCTCGACGAGTTCTATCGCCAGGGCCCGCTGCTGCGCCTGTTGTTGCGCTATGCACAGGCGATGATGTCGCAGCTGGGCCAGCGGGTGGTGTGCAACGGCCACCATTCCGCAGAGCAGCGCCTGTGCACCTTCATTTTGCAGATGATGGATCGCACCGTCGCGCTTGAATTTGCCATCACGCACGAGGAAATGGGCCACCTGCTGGGGGTGCGCCGCGAGACCGTGACCGAGGCCGCCATTCATCTGCAGGAGCTGGGGCTGATCAAGTACCGGCGCGGCCATTTCACCGTGCTCAAACGGGGCGGCATCGCCGAGCGTTGCTGCGAGTGCTACCAGATCATCAGCGACGAAAGTTCGCGCCTGCAGCCCAACCGCCTGCTTCAAGCGCCCGTGCCGCAGTAGGCCGCGCGCCGCCAAAGCGCGCAAGCACACAGTCGCCCGCCGGCAAGGCCGGTACTGTCACTGGCAGACCACGCCGCTCGGCGTGACAACCGGAGACTTCCATGACTTTCAAAACCATCCTGGTGCACCTGCAACTGGGCCATCCTCATGCCGCACTTCTGCATCTGGCCGGCCGCCTGGCCGACCGCTACGGCGCCGCCCTGACCGGGTGGCGGCCAGCCAGCCGACGCCGGTCCTGGTCGCCGAACGCTGTCCGGACGGCGCCCTGCTCGGCGACGAACTGCGGCGCGAGATGGCGCTGTCCGAGCATGCCTTTTACGCCGCGCTCGGCGAGCGGGCGGAAGGGGCCAAATGGCTTTCGCGCAGCGACTGCCCGGCGTCGACCGGCTTCATCGCCGATGCGGCGCGCGGGGCCGATCTGATCCTCACCGACGCCGCGCCCGGCGTGTTTTTCGATGCCCAGCGCCAGATCAACGTGGGCGAGCTGCTGATGCGCGCCGGCCGGCCGCTGCTGATCACGCCATCGGCGGCGCGGCCGCTGCTGTTTCAGCACGCGCTGCTGGCGTGGGACGACAGCCGCGAATGCCGCCGCGCCGCCACCGACGCCCTGCCCCTGCTGCGCGACAGCGGGCGCGTCAGCGTGGTGCGACTCACCTCGCGCGACGACGAGGCGGCGGCGGCGGCGCAACTGAACGAGGTGCTCGCCTGGCTGGCCGCGCATGGTGTCGCCGCCACCGCGCTGGTCCTGCGCGACGGCGACGACGCGCAGCAGCTCGTCATGGTCGCCGGCGAGCACGCCTGCGACCTGGTGGTCGCCGGCGCTTACGGTCACAGCCGGCTACGCGAGTGGACCTTCGGCGGCGTCACCCGCACGCTACTGTCGCAGCAACACGTCTGCGTGCTGCTGGCGCACTGAGCACGCTTTACTTGCGCGGGACCGCCGGCGCATCGATTTTCACCGGCGGCCCGGTATCGATCGCCACCGGGTCGCTGGCCGGAAAAGTTTCTTCGAGCGCCTCGTCAAGCGCCTGTTCATCCGCGAGGTCAGCGGGCGTTTGATCCGGTGCTTGATTTGCTGGTGCTTGATTTGCTGGTGCATTGCTGGCTGGTGCAGGCTGGTTCATTGTGCTTCCTCGAGGTACGGGCGCATTCCCGGAACGCCATGGTGGAACTTTACGCGCAATCGTTCTGTGGGTCTTCGCACAAACGGCGGCGAAGCCATTATCACAAATATATCAATGTGTGCCAGCACACTGACACCGGCATGTCGGAAGGAGCAAGGTAGGCCGATCGCATCCCGCGGTTGCCCTAGCCAGGACTTGTCTTCATGCTGACCGTACTCAATCCAGGAAAAAACCGCCTGCTCGCCGAACTCGATCCCGCTGGCTACCAGCGCCTGCTGCCCCATTTCGAACTGATTGCGCTGGACCGTGGTGATGTGCTCTACCAGGCCGATGGTCCGATGCCGTACGCCTACTTTCCCATTACCGCCACCATTTCCGTCGATTACCTGCTGGAAGATGGCGGCACGTCGGAGATTGTCCGCATCGGCAACGAAGGCATGCTCGGCGTATCGATGCTGATGGGCGGCCAGCGCTCGGCCGGCCGCGCGGCCGTGCAGGTGAGCGGCTACGCCTACCGCCTTGGCGCATCGCGGCTGATGGAAGCGTTCTATCAGGGCGGACCCATGCTGCGCCTGCTGCTGCGCTACACGCAGGCGCGCCTGACGCAAATTTCGCAACTGGCCGCCTGCAACAGCCACCACAGCACCAAGCAGAAGTTGTGCCGCTACCTGCTGCAGATGCTGGACCGCTCGTCGTCGAACGAACTGGCCGCCACCCAGGAAGAAATCGGCGCCATCATCGGCGTGCGCCGCGAGGGTGTCACCGACGCCGCCCGCTGGCTGCAGCAACTGGGCATCATCCGCTGGCGGCGCGGCCACGTGATGGTGCTCAGCCGCGCCGGCCTGGGTGAACATGTCTGCGAATGTTACGACGTGGTGCGCCAGGCCACCAGGCAACTGCTGCCGGACCTGGCGCCGCCGGCGGCAATGGGCGGCATGTGGCGCCCCAGTGGCGCCTTGCCGCCCTACCAGTTTGCCGAAGCGGAGCGCCGCCACGCGCACGCCGACGCCGACGGCGATGCCGGGATGGGCCAGGCGCGCCTGGCCTTCGTCTGAACCTGCATCAGCCTGCGAACGCCAGCACGACGCGCGACAAGCGCAATACAGTCACGGCACGCCGACCCGGTCCCTGCACGCACCCCGGCAACGCCGGCGCCGATGGCGGTAACCATGCCGAGCCCCTGGCGGTGCGGGCCTCAAGACGGATTCCGGTCATGTTCGATTGCCGCGTTGTAGGCGCCGGCGCGCGCGGCGCCGTTGCAGGCGGCGCGGTGCACCAGGATCGCCTGGGCGCTGGCGGCGTGGTCGTGCCGTCCGCGCCAATGCGCCAGGGCCGGCGCCTGGAGCGCCCTGCCGAAGGAAAACGTCAACGGCCACGGACGCGGGCGCGCGCCGTCGTGCATGGCGGCCAGCCGCTCGGTCGCCGCCAGCGGCGACTGGCCGCCGGAAAGAAAGGCCACCGCGCCCACGGCCGCCGGGACCGCCCGCCGCAAGCTTCGCAGGGTGCTCTCCGCCACCAGCGCCGGCGTGGCCTGCTGCGGGCAATCTTCTCCCGGCAGCACCATGGCGATTTTGAGGATGATCGCTTCAAGCGACACCCGCTGTTCGACAAGCTGCTCGAAGACCAGGCGCAGCACGTGCTCGGTGACGGCGGCGCAGACCAGCAGCGAATGGTCGCCCACCATCAGGATCTCAGGTTCGACAACCGGCACCACGCCGGCCTCCTGGCACAGGGCTGCAAAGCGGGCCAGTGCATGCGCATTGGCGGCGATGCAGGCGCGCGTGGGCAGCGCGTCGTCGATGCACAGCACGGCGCGCCACTTGGCGAACTGCGCTCCCTGCAGGCGATAGGCCGCCAGGCGGGCGGCCAGACCATCGAGCCCCTGCGTCACCAGTTCGCCGTCTGCGGCAAACGGTGTCAGGCCGATGTCGACCTTGATGCCGGCGACGATGTCCCGCGAGGCCAGGGCCTCGGCGAACGGCAGCCCGTCGGCCGTGGCTTGTCCGATGGTTTCATCGCTCAATATGACCGCTGCAATATGATCGTGCAGGCCGGGCGCCGTCACCAGCAGATCGCGGTAGGCGCGACGCATTGCCACGCTGGGGGCGATGCCAAGGGCGGCGAAGCGGCTGTTGCAAGTGGCAATGCTTTCGTCGATGGCCAGGATGCCTTTGCAGCCGCTGGTCATGCGCTGGACGATGGCGGCCAGTTCCTCATCATTCATGACGCGAAATCTTTCAGTGAGTTTGAAAAGCGGGAAGCGCGACAGCCCTCCCGCATGACTCGTTCAGGATATCGTCATGTTGTCGACGACGGTGTGCACACCCGGGGTATTCCACGCCGTCTCGCGGGCAATCGAGCGCTCGCGCCAGTCCGGCACCACGCCCGACAGCGTGACGTTGGCGCCGCTGACGGCGACGCCGATTTTTTTCGCCTCGTCGTGCGCGCGCCGCTTCAATGCCGCCTCGATTTCCTCCTTGACCAGCTGCAGGTTGGCAAGCGGTTCGATATGAATCTGGTTGCTCACGCCTTTCACGCCAACCAGGTAGCGCACAGCCGCCGCCGCCGCATTGCGCTGGTATTGCCAGGTCACTGTGCCGGTCAGGGTGACGAAGCCGTCTTC
>JAQGNM010000022.1 GCA_028291845.1 Massilia sp.
GAGCCAGATCGTGACCTTCGGCACCATGGCGGCGCGCGCTGCCATCCGCGACGTGGGTCGTGTGCTCGACATGAGCTACACGTTCTGCGACGGCATCAGCAAGCTGATCCCGAACAAGCCGGGCCAGCCTGTCACCATCCAGTACCCGCCGAATCCGAAGATCGAGGGCGACAAGAACAACTACGCCATCGAGATGGAGCCCATGCTGGCGGCTCGCATCGAGAAGGAAGACGAAGTGCGCATGCTGATCGAGCTGGCGCAAAAGCTCGAAGGCATGACCCGCAACATCGGCATGCACGCGGGCGGCGTGCTGATCGCGCCCGGCAAGCTGACGGACTTTTGCCCGCTGTACCAGCAGCCCGGCAGCGACTCGGCCGTGAGCCAGTTCGACAAGGACGACGTGGAGGCCATCGGCCTGGTCAAGTTCGACTTTTTGGGGCTGGCCACGCTGACGATTCTGGAGATCGCCAAAGACCTGATCGTCCAGCGCCACAAGGGCCAGGAAAACTTCGCCTACGAAGACATCAAGCTCGACGACACGCGCACCTACAGGCTCTTTTCCGAGGGCAAGACGGAGGCCGTGTTCCAGTTCGAGTCGCGCGGCATGCAGGGCATGCTGCGGGACGCGCGGCCGACGCGGCTGGAAGACCTGATTGCGCTGAACGCGCTGTACCGCCCCGGTCCGATGGACCTGATTCCGAGCTTCGTGGCGCGCAAGCACGGCCGGGAGCCGGTCGAGTATCCGGACCCGCGCACTGAGGGCATCCTGTCCGAAACCTACGGCATCATGGTCTACCAGGAGCAGGTGATGCAGATGGCGCAGGTCATCGGCGGTTACTCGCTCGGCGGCGCCGACCTGTTGCGGCGCGCGATGGGCAAGAAAAAAGCGGAGGAGATGGCGCAGCATCGCATGCTGTTCCGCGAAGGCGCAGCCAAGAATGGCCTGTCCGAAGAAAAGGCGGACGAGATCTTCGACTTGATGGAAAAGTTTGCCGGCTACGGCTTCAACAAGTCGCATGCCGCCGCCTATGCCTTGCTGTCGTATTACACCGCCTGGCTGAAAGCGCATCATCCTGCCGCCTTCATGGCCGCCAACTTGTCGCTGGCGATGGACGACACCGACAAGATCAAGATCCTGGTGGAAGATGCCATCGACGTCTGCAATCTGACTTTGCTGCCGCCGGACATCAACCACTCCGACTACCGGTTTACGCCCGAGGGAGAGGCGCCGTCGGTGACCGGAAAGCGGGTCACCAACATTCGTTACGGCCTGGGCGCCGTCAAAGGCTCGGGGCAGGGCGCCATCGAGGCGATCATCGCCGCGCGTATCAAGGGCGGCGCATTCACCGATCTGTTCGATTTCTGCCTGCGGGTCGACCGCAAGCAGATCAACCGCCGCACCATCGAATCGCTGATCCGCGCCGGCGCCATGGATTGTTTCAAGGTCGACCGCGCCGTCCTGCTGGCCTCGGTGGCGTTTGCCGTCGAATGCGCCGACCAGGCCCAGGCCGCGGTCAACCAGGTCAGCCTGTTCGGCGGCGACGACGCCGACCTGGTGGCGCCGCCCGAGTACGTCAAGGTGGCGCCGTGGAGCGAAAAGCAGAAGCTGTCGGAAGAAAAGATCGCGCTAGGCTTTTATTTATCCGGCCATATGTTCGACACCTATGCCACCGAGGTGCGCCGTTTCGCCCGCACCAAACTGAAAGATCTCGATCCCTCGCGCGAGCCGCGCATGCTGTGCGGGGTGATCACGGGCGTGCGCAGCCAGATGACCCAGCGCGGCCGCATTCTGATCGTGTCGCTCGACGACAAGACCGCGGTGGTAGAGGTGACCATCTACAGCGAGCTGTTCGAGGCCCACAAGAACATCTTCAAGGAAGACGAGTTTTTGTTGGTGGTCGGCAAGGTGTCGGAAGACCGTTTCAATGGCGGCTTGCGCATCACCGCCGAAAAAGTGTTCGATATCGCCGCCTCGCGCATCCAGTACGGCCACCGCCTGACCATGGACATGGCGTGCACCATTGCCGCGGCCAAGGTGGCCGAGGTGTTGCAACCGCACCGCAACCCGGATGGCTTGCCGGTGGCGATGCGCATCAAGCCGCAGGGGATCGAGTGCGTGCTGCAATTGGGCGACGAATGGCGGGTGGCGCCGTCGGACGCCTTGCAGCTGGCGCTCGAACAAGTGCTTGGCGCCAAGGAAGTGGCTGTGGAATATTGAGGGCGCGGCAACTGCCAGGGAAGCGGTGCTTCCCCGGCAGTTGCCGTTCTTTCCTCGTTCTTTCCTAGCGCTCGCCGTTCTTCAAACCCTTGGTGGCCTGGATGGTCTTGTCGCGTTCGCGGGCCAGCACGGCCTGGCGGTTGGACGATTCCTTGTCGCGTTTTTCTTCGCGGTGCCACAGGTGAAACACCTCGGTGGCGAAGGCGCCATCCTTGCGCTGCACGCCCGCATTGTGCAATCGCACGGCGAGGTCGGCGTCTTCATGGCCCCAGCCGACAAAACTCTCGTCAAAGCCGTTGACCTTTTCCAGGTCGGCGCGCCACGCCGCCATATTGCACGATTTGATGCGGCGCCAGCTGAAGCGGCGGTGCACCCGGCCGGCGTCCGGTAGTTTCAGCAGCAGCGGCAGCACCTTGTTGATGGCGCCGGCCGCGCGCAGGCGCAGCAGTTCGGCTTTGCCGAGCTCGGGCAGCGCAATCTGCTCGCGCAGCACGCGCCGCGTGGTCGCCTCGTCGACCAGGATGCGGCTGCCGGTGACCATGCAGTTGGCCTGGGCCAGCTGGCGGTGGCGCGCCAGAAAATCGTGCTGCGGCACGCAGTCGCCGTCGAGCATGACGATGTAGTCGCCGCGCGCCAGGGCGATGCCGCGGTTGCGCGACATCGAGGCGCGAAAGCCGCGGTCTTCCTGCCATACGTGGAACAAGGGCAGCGGCGCAGCCGCCTGCAGCCGCTCGATGCAGTCGCGCGTGGCTGGGCCGGAACCGTCGTCGGCGATGATGATTTCGAAGTCGCGGTCGCTTTGCGCGAAGCAGGCTTCGATGGTGGCCGTCAGCGCGTCGGGCCGGTTGTAGGTGGTCACGACCAGGGAAATGAGCCCCTTGCTCACTGCGTCGACTCCTGCCGGCGCCGCACCGCCACGTACAGGCAGCCCGACAGCAGCAGGAACCAGTGCGCCTCGGTGGTGTCCCACAGCAGGCTGTTGAACGACGACGCCACCACGTAAATCGCCAGCAGCAAGGCCAGCACGTCGCGCTCGAGCGTGCGGGCGCCGAACGTGGCCCGCGCCAGGCTGCCCAGCATGGCAAAGTATGCCGCCAGGCCGATCACGCCGAGCTGCACGGCGGCGAGCACGAATTCGCTGTGCGGCTGGTGGCGCGACACCGCCATTTCCGAGCCGGGCGGCCAGTTGCGCAGCGCCACCGGTTCGTAGGCCCTGGCGAAGGCGCCGGTGCCCAGGCCGATGATGGGGTGGGCGGCGAACATGCGCAGGCCTTCCTCGATGAAGCTCACGCGCAGCCCGTTGGGCGACTGGACTTTATCGTGCTGGATTTCGTTGACCATGTCGTCGGTGCGCGACTTGACGTTGGGCGAGCTGGCGTACACGCCCGCTCCCAGCAGCGCCAGCGCGAGCGCCGCCGCCACCACCCGCAGTGGCGTCAGCCGCACCCGCAGCAGGAACACGGTCATCCAGCCGAGCAGCAGCAGCAGGTAGCCGGTGCGGCCCTGGCTGAGGAACATGATCGGCAGCGCCGTCAGCAGGGCGCCGGCCAGGGCCGGTGCGCGCCGCCGCCATGCGCGCGCATGGCTGGCCAGCAGCAGGGCGGCGCTGCTGGCGAAGGACAGCAGGATGCCGATGGCGATGTGGTTACGGAACACGAATGCATCGCGGGTATCGGCGCTGACCCGCCACCATCCCAGGCTCGATTGCGGCATCATGCCGACGCTGGTCAGATAGATCGACAGCACCAGCACGCCGATGCCGGCCAGGCAGTAGGCCAGGGCGCGGCCCGGCATGCGGGTGTCGCGCCAGGCCAGCGCCACCACCATCGGCAGGATCAACAGGCGGCTGTATTTTTTCAGGGCGGTGAGCAGGTCGGCGCGCGGCGCGATGCTCCAGGTGCTGCCCAGCAGGTACAGCGCCAGCAGCGCCAGCGCCAGCAGGCCGGGCGCCATCAGGCGCGGCTGGCGCAGCACGTCGCGCAAGGGCCTGGAGGTGGCGACGGCGCCGGCAAAAACAATATACCCAAGGCCGACGAACACATTGGTCAGCGCGGTCGAAAAGGCCACCGAAAACAAGGCCAGCAGCACCAGCTGGCTGGCGACCCGCTCGAAACGCGACAAGGGCATGGTAATTACAGTGGTCATCGATGGCTGGCCGCCGGGCCGGTGGATAGTGTCAGGCATTCTACCAAACCGCTCATCGCCGCGGGGCGCGGCTGGGATACTGCGGCTTTTTTGCGCGACGCGCGTCGCGCTCGTGCGAAAATACCGGGCCGAAGTACGGCAAGCACTTCCGATGAAAGAACACGCAATGGAAAAAAACAGCATCGCCAGGCGCCTGGTCGCCGTGGTATGGCCCTACCGCGGACGCGCCCTGCTGTCCCTGCTGGCGATGGCCGGCACCGCCGCCACCCAGCCGATGCTGGGCAAGGCGCTCGAACTGCTGCTCGACCGCGGCTTCGTCAAACGCGAGCCGTTCAGCCTGTGGCTGGTGCCGGCGGTACTGTTGACCATTTTCGTCCTGCGCGGCGTCTTTACGTTTTCCACGGCTTACCTGAACAACTGGGTCATGAGCCGAGTGCTCAACGATATCCGCGCCATGGTGTTCGAACGCGTGCTGCGCCTGCCGGTGGCCAGCTTCGCCCACGAGTCCACCGGCAAGATCATCAACACCGTGATCGGCGACGTGCGCCAGGTGGTCGACATGATCAACTCGGTGTTCCTGGCGTTCGTGCGCGACTCGATGGTGGTGGCCGGCTTGCTGATCGGCCTGATGCTGTTGAACTGGAAATTGACCATCGTCGCCCTGGTAGTGGTGCCGGCCACCGCCATCATCGTGCGCACCACCACCGGCCGCCTGCGCCGCCTGAACCGCGACAACCAGAGAATCACCATCGAGATGACCCAGGTGGTCGAGGAAGCGGCGCGCGGCCACCAGGTGATCCGGGTGTTTTCCGGCGAACGCTATGAAAGCCGCCGTTTCGAACAACGCAGCGCCGCCCTGCGCGGTTTTTCGCAGCGCATGACGGTGGCGCACGCGGCCACCGTGCCGATCACCCAGATCGCCACCGCGCTGGCCGTCTCGGTGGTGATCGTGCTGGCGATCCGCTCGAACATGAGCGTGGGAGAGTTCACCAACTTTATTACCCTGATGCTGATGCTGCTGCAGCCCTTGAAAGCGCTGGTGGAGGTGAACGGGCCGATGCAGCGCGGCATGATCGCCGCTGAAACCGTGTTTTCCATGATCGATTCGCCCGCCGAAACCGACCTTGGAACGGTCGAGCTGCAACGCGCGCGCGGCCACCTGCGCTTTGAAAACGTCTCGTTCCAGTACCCGCAGGCCAATTCGCCGGCGCTCGACAAGGTGTCGCTGGAAGTGTTGCCGGGGCAGACGGTGGCGCTGGTGGGCGTCTCGGGCGGCGGCAAATCGACGTTTGTGAACCTGGTGACGCGTTTCTATGCGCCGCAATCGGGCCGCATCGTGCTCGACGACGTCGCCTACGACGACATCAAGCTGACCAGCCTGCGCGCCCAGCTGGCCATGGTCAGCCAGAACGTGGTGCTGTTCGACGACTCGTTAAAAGCCAATATCGCCTACGGCGCCGAGCAGGTCGACGAAGCGCGCCTGGCCGCCGCCATCAAGGCTGCCCACCTCACCGAGGTGGTGGCCGGGCTGCCGCAAGGGGTCGACACGCCGATCGGCGAGAACGGCCTGCGCCTGTCGGGCGGCCAGCGGCAGCGCGTGGCGATCGCCCGCGCCATCTACAAAGATGCGCCGATCCTGATCCTGGATGAAGCAACCTCGGCGCTCGACAGCGAATCCGAACGCGCCGTGCAGTCGGCGCTGGACCGCCTGATGCAGGGCCGTACCACTTTCGTCATCGCGCACCGGCTTTCCACCATCGAGCGCGCCGACCGCATCGTCGTACTGGTGCACGGCCGGATCGTCGAGATCGGCACGCATGCGCAGCTGCTG
>JAQGNM010000077.1 GCA_028291845.1 Massilia sp.
CGACGAATACCAGGGTTACCTGCGCTGCCGGCCATTGCCGGCCGATCAGTTCGAGCAGTTGCTGCGCGTGTCGACGGAAAGCGGCGTGGCGGCCTTACGGCTAGTGGGGGCGGTGGGGTAGCGCGGAACGTAGCCGGGGACTGGCACGCGCGCGGCGGCGTAGGAGCTTGCATACGTCGCCGATTGCGCGGTGCCTGTCCCCAGTTGGCATTGAGGCAAATCAAAATGGGGACAGGCACCGCGCACTTCGAGCCGGCTTAAAAAGCTTACGCCGCCGCGCGCGTGCCAGTCCTCGGTGTCCGAATCGGTCCGCATCCAGTCCCAATCCCGTCTTTCGCCGACCTGTCGCCACCCGTAAGATGATGGCATCATTCAACGCCACTGACAGGAGTTCACCATGCACACCGCACTGATCGTCATCGATGCCCAGCAAACATTCAAACACACCCCCTATTGGTCCGAATCCGACCTGCCCGAGTATCTCGCGCGGCAGCAGGAACTTATCGACGGCTGCGTACGGCGCGGGGTGCCGGTGGTGCAGATTTTCCATGTGGACGCGAAGGGGCCGTTTGCACAAGCCGCGCTGGTGCGCACGCTCGATGGTTTGACGATCGATCCCGCGGTGACGTTCCGCAAGCAGGTGCACAGCGCGCTGGCCGGCACCGGGCTGATGGCGTGGCTGATCGCACGCGGCATCACGCGCCTGATCATCAGTGGCATCCGTACCGAGCAATGCTGCGAAACCACCACCCGGCAAGCCGCCGACAGCGGCTTCAAGGTTGACTTCGTCACCGAAGCGACCTTGACCTTCCCCATGCGCCACGCGCGCAGCGGCAACGCGTACACGGCGGCGCAGATTCGCGAGCGGACCGAACTGGTGCTGGAGGGGCGCTTTGCCCGTATCGTCAGCGTGGCCGAGGCGCTGTCGAGCCTGGATGGCGCGCTCGCCAAGGCGGCGTGAACACCCGCAAAAGGAGAAGGCTGGTATGACCACCCCGACCCCGGTGCTGTTTGTCGTACCGCACCATGTGCTGATGCTCGACCTGGCTGGGCCGGCCGAAGTGTTGCGGGTGGCATCGCAGCTGAACGCAAGCGAGGCCGGCCAGGCGCCGCCGCGGTTTGCCCTCAGCTATGCCGGGCCGGCGGCGCAGGTGTGTACGTCCATCGGCTTGCCCCTGCAAGGCATTGCGCCGCTGCCCGAGGCGCTGGCGGAGGGCACCATGGTGGTGCTGGTGGGCGTCAGCGGCAGCGATGATCCGGTGTTGCGGCGGCAGATCGACGACGCCTGTGCAGCGGTGGCCGACTGGCTCAAGCGGGTGGTGGCCGGCCGCGATGTCGCGCTGCTGTGCGTGTGCTCTGGCGCGCTGATGGCAGCCCGCGCGGGCCTGCTGGACGGGCGCCGCTGCACCACCCACCACAGCCTGTGCGCCAGCTTGCAGGACATGGCACCGCGCGCCGTCGTGCTGGAAAACCGCCTGTACGTGGCCGATGGTGCCATCTGGACCAGTGCCGGCATCACCGCCGGCATCGACATGATGCTGCATGTGCTGGCCGAGCGCTCCAGCCCGCGGGCGGCCGCGGCCGTCGCCCGCAAGATGGTGGTGTACATGCGCCGTGCGGGCGCCGACCCGCAGTTGTCGGCCTGGACCACGGGACGCAACCATTTGCACCCGGGTCTGCACCGGGTGCAGGACGCCATCGCCGCCGACCCCACCCGCCACTGGCAGGCCGACGATATGGCCCGGCTGGCCTGCAGCAGCACCCGCCACCTGGCCCGCCTGTTCCAGGAATACACAGGCGGCAGCCCGCTCGACCATGTCCACCGCCTACGGGTGGCGCTGGCGCGCGAAATCATCACCCAGTCCTCGCTCGACATGGAAAGTGTGGCGCAACGCGCCGGTTTCAGCTCTGCCCGCCATCTGCGGCGTATCTGGCGCAAGTTTCATGATGGCGCACCGTCCGACGACCGCGCGCATGCGCTTGCTGAAAAACATTGACGAGCTTGCAGGGCGTCGCCAGCGTCCATCGTTTCACGTTTGGACGGCGAGCGCCATGGCGCGGCCAGAACTGCTACGCTGTTGGCATATCAACACCGTGAAAATGCAAACCGCCCATGAAAACCATCACCCAGATCCTGCAAGACGCCAAAACCATCGCCGTGGTCGGCCTGTCCGACAAACCTGAACGCGCCAGCAACGAAGTGGCCGCTTACTTGCAGGATGCCGGTTATCGCATCGTGCCCATCAATCCTGGCCTGGCGGGCCAACAGGTGCTCGGCGAAACGGCGTATGCCAGCCTGAAAGAAGCGGCCGACGCCCTGCGTGCCGACGGCCTCGCCATCGACGTGGTCGATTGCTTCCGCAAGTCCGAGGACATTCCGGAAATTGCCCGCGACGCTATCGCGGTGCGCGCCGGCGCCTTGTGGATGCAGCTCGGTATCGAAAATCAGGCAGCGGCCGACATGGCCAGCGCCGCCGGGCTCGACGTGGTGATGAACCACTGCATGAAGATCGAGCACCACCACTTGCGTTCGGCGCTGGACCAGGCATGAAACTGCGCGAGCGCCTGCGCGCCGGCAAAAATTTCAAGTTGCGCGAAGAAGACGCCGACGACAAGCCATTGCGCGATAGAAACAATGGCGAGTCGAAAAGCGCCATCAAGGAGGACGAGCGCGCCGCCACCGTGGTCCTGACTGACAAGATCGCCGTGTTGCAGGAAATGCTGTTTGCCCAGAAGAAGTACAAGGTGCTGCTGGTGTTGCAGGGCATGGACACCTCCGGCAAGGATGGCACGATCACCTCGCTGTTCCACGGCATCAATCCGATGGGCTTGCGGGCGGTCGGCTTCAAGGCGCCGTCGCCGGCCGAGCTGGCGCACGATTTTCTGTGGCGCGTTCACGCCTGCGTGCCGGGATGGGGAGAAATCACGATCTTCAACCGCAGCCATTATGAGGACGTGTTGATCACCAGCGTGCAGGGCATGATCGACGACCAGGAAGTCAAACGGCGCTACCAGCATATCCTCGACTTCGAGCGCATGCTCAGCGAAACCGGCACCGTGATCGTCAAGCTGTTCCTGCACATTTCCAAGGACGAGCAGAAAGCGCGCCTGCAAGCGCGCATCGACGACCCGTTAAAACAGTGGAAATTCGATCCGAACGACCTGGTGCAGCGCGAGAAGTGGGACGAGTACCAGCAAGCGTATCAGCGGGCGATTGTCGCCACCGATACCGATCAGGCGCCGTGGTACGTGATTCCCGCCAATTCCAAGGCCCACCGCGATTTGCTGGTCGCCAGCTTGCTGCTGGAAATCATGGAGGACCTGGACCTGCACTATCCCGAGCCCCGGCCCGACATCGCCAAGATCAAGGTGAAGTAGACTGGCATTCACCGGCGCCAGATCGTCACTTATTTATTAAAACTGGAAACATCATGTTCAAAACTACTGCCGCCGCCGTCCTGTCCCTGTCCGCCATGGCCTTGTCGAATGCGGCATGGGCCCAGGCCGCACCGGCCGCACCGGCAGCGGCCCCGGCTGGCGCAAAGTCCTGCCCGGCCATCCTGCACCAGAGTTTCAATCGCCTGCAGGATGAAGCGCCGCAGGACCTGTGCCAGTACGCCGGCAAGGTGGTGCTGGTGGTGAACACGGCCAGCTATTGCGGCTTTACCAGCCAGTACCAGGGGCTGGAGAAGTTATATGCGAAGTATGGCAAGCAGGGGCTGGTGGTGCTGGGCTTTCCGTCGAACGATTTCGGCAAGCAGGAGCCGGGCAGCTCGAAAGAGATCGCCGATTTTTGCTTCAATACCTACGGCGTGAAATTCCCGATGTTTGCCAAGTCGTCCGTCAAGGGCGCGGCGGCCAATCCGCTGCACGCGGATCTCATCAAGCTGACCGGTAAAGAGCCAAAATGGAATTTTACGAAGTATTTGATCGACCGCAACGGCAAAGTCATCGAGTACTTTCCGAGCAAAGTCGAGCCTGAGGATAAAGCCTTGGTGAGCAAGATCGAGGCGGCGCTGGCCTCGTAAGTGAAGGGGACCGCCCACGCCGCTTGCGGCCGCAGCCTCACGTTCCCTGGCGCACCCGCAACGGGCCGCGCAAGGCGTTGCACACCACGATCTCTTGCGCTGTTTCCAGCATCGCCCGCGTAATCACGCCTTCGCGCACGTCCCACTGTTCCATCAGCACCGCGCGCATCACCCCCGGCAGCACCCCGCACGCCAGTGCCGGCGTAATCCACTGGCCGTCGATGCGCACCAGCACATTCGAGCGGCCCCCTTCGGTCAATTCGCCGCGCTCGTTGAAGAACAGGGTGTCGAAGCAGCCTTTCTCCTCGGCGTCGCGCCAGGCGGCGTCGTATCTGGTCCTGACGCTGGTTTTGTGACGCAGGAACAGGTCCGATGACAGCGTGGCGTCGGCGGCCAGCAGCACGCCGACCGGCTCCTGCAAAGGGGGCAAGGGTGCCGCCTGCGTGGTGAACGTGCCGTCGGCGGACAAGGCCAGGCGCAGGCGGTAGGCCGCGTCCGGCGTCATGGTCGAAAACGCCGCCTGCAGCGCCCGGTGGGCAGCGGCGGCGTCGAACGCAAAACCAAAATAGTTCGCCGAGCCGGCCAGCCGCGCCAGGTGGCGCGCCAGGTGATCGACGCCGTCGCTGCGCGCGCGCATGGTCTCGAACAGAGTGAACTGGTTGCTCAATCCCGTCAAAAAGCGCGCCTTCAATTGGCACTCGGCGTATTCGTCGGCCGCCTCGCTGTCGTACACGATACCGGCGCCGACGCCCATTTCGCCGGCGCGCACGCCCCCCGCCTGCGCTTGCAGGGTCAAGGTGCGGATCGGTACCGATAAACAAAAGTCGCCGATGGCGGCGTCACCCTGCGGTGGATCGAACCAGCCGATGGCGCCCGTATAAATCCCGCGCGCGGTACTTTCCAGTTCACCGATGACTTCCATGGTGCGGCGCTTGGGCGCCCCGGTGATCGAGCCGCACGGGTACAGGGCCGTGAAGATGGCGGCCAGGGTGACGTCGTCGCGCAGGCGCGCGCGCACGGTGGAGGTCATCTGCAGCACGCTGCCGAAACGCTGGACGTCGAACAGGGCGGAGGCGTCGACGCTGCCGGTGACGGCGATGCGGCCGAGGTCATTACGCAGCAGGTCGACGATCATCAGATTTTCAGCGCGGTTCTTCGGGTCCAGCGCCAGCGCCGCCGCGCGTTCGGCATTGACGGCGGGGTCCGGGCTGGCCGGCGCGGTTCCCTTCATCGGCCGCGCCAGCAGCGCCCCGTTGGCGTGACGCACGAACAGCTCGGGCGACAGCGACAGCACCGCGCGGCCGTCCGCCAGCGCGATCAGCGCGCCGTACGGTACCGGCTGGCGCGCGCGCAGGCGGGCATACAGCGAATAGATGCCGCCGAAAGCGTCGAAGCGCAGGCGATAAGTAAAATTGACCTGGTAGGTGTCGCCGGCCGCGATGTAGTCGTGGATGCGGGCGAGCGCCCCGGTGAAGGCAGCGTGATCGACGCTGGCGGCGATATCGGCGATGCCGGCGGGCCTGCTATCGTCGCGCACGGCCAGCCATGCGCTCACTTCGGCGGCGTTCAGCCTGTCGCAACGTTCGAACAGCAGCACCTGCGCCAGCGGCGCAGCGATGGCGTGGGCACCGATGCCCAGCAAATGCGCGCCAAGTTCGTACGTCAGCACCGGCACGGCGTACAGACCGCCCGCCAGCGCCGCCTGCATCCGCGCCAGCAGCAGCGCCGGCCAGCCGGCGGCATCGAGGCACTCGAGGGTGCCGGCGTGGCCGGTGTACAGGCGGGAATCGGCGGTGGCGTCATCGAGCAGTGCAAAACAATCGTGCATGGCAGCGCTTCCTGCGACGCTCACGCCGCCAGCAACAGCGACGCCTGCAGCGCAAAGCCTTCGGTCGGGTGCTGTCTGAAACCGCTGCGGGCGTAGCGGTGCCAGCGGCCGACCACGTAGCACACCAGCAGGCTGGCGCGCGCGGCGACGTCGGCCTCGACCCCGTGCGCCTGGCTGGCGGCAATCCGCAGCGCCTGCCTGAACGCCAGTTCGAGCTTGTCGTAAAACTGGTTCATGCGCAACTGCAGGCGCTCGTCCTCGTTGATCAGGGCGTCGCCGATCAGCACCCGTGTCATGCCGGGATTGGCGGCGGCAAATTGCAGCAGCATCTGCACGGTGGCGTGGGCCTGTTCGACGCCCTGGTCCTCGCGCTCGACGATCTGGTTGACCAGGCCGAACACGCTCGATTCGATGAATTCGATCAGGCCCTCGTACATTTGCGCCTTGCTGGCGAAGTGGCGGTACAGCGCCGCCTCCGACACGTCCAGGCGCGCCGCCAGCGCCGCCGTGGTGACCTTTTCACTTTTCGGCTGCTCCAGCATGGCCGCCAGGGCCTGCAGGATTTGGGTTTTTCGCTGACCCGGCTTGGTGCTTGCCATGTGTTCCCGCTGAAGGTGGACGTTCAAATAAGTAGGATAAAAATCAGCGCAGCCGGTGCAGGCGGGCGGGCAGCTGACGCACGGATTTTACTTTGACATCGACGTAAGCGGGGCGTTTTAACATGCGCGGCAGGCTGGCGCTGCCGCTGGGGTCGACTACCCGCAGGTACTGGGTGATCCACGCCGTGCGCATGCCCAGCTGGTGCGCCGGGCGCAGGTTGGCCAGCGTGTCCTCGACCAGGATGCAGCGGCGCGCCGCCAGGCCGTGCTTGCGCAGCAGCCGGCGCAGCATCAGCTTCGATGGCTTGGGCCGCAACTGGCGGTGCACCCGCATGTCCTCGATGGCGATGTGGCGATCGAAATGGCGCTGCAGTTTCAAGTGGCGCAGCACCGCGCGCGAATAGATACGCGGGGCGTTGGTGAGCAAAATTTTGCGGCCCGGCAGGCGCCGCAGCAGCCGCCCCAGGCCGCGCTCGAATTTCATCATGCCGCCGAGCGAGCCGGCCGGTCCCAGATCGTGCGTCTCCTGCAGAAAATGGGCGGCGTCGACCCGGTGGTGGCGGATCATGCCGAGCAGGGTGGCGCCGTAGCGGCGCCAGTAGCCGGTCCTGGCGGCGTCGATCTCGGCCTGCGTCGGCGCCCCATCCACCCCTTGCAGCACGCGGGCGATATACACGTTCATGTTGGCGCTGATGGCGGGAAAAATCGCGTGCGAAGCGTCGTGCAGGGTATTGTCGAGGTCGAACAGCCAGACGGCGGGCGATGCGGGTATATTTGGCACTGGCGAGCTCGCTAAAGGGGCAGATCGAATCAAACAGTGAAAGGGCGGCATGCGAGGCCAGATTATAGTGGGGTGGGGCCAGTTGCGACGGGCCGGGCGCTTGGCAATATTCTTGCTCGTCGCGCTGCTGTGGTCCGCATCGAGCCTGGCCGCCGACCGCGGCGCCCTGTTCAAGGTGACTGGTAACAGCCGCACCCTCTACCTGTTCGGCACCATGCACGTCGGCCGCGCCGATTTTTATCCGTTCGAGCCGCGCCTGGCCGCGGCGCTCGGCGCCGCGCCGACATTGGCGCTGGAGATCGATCCAACGCCGGCACCGCAAGCGGCCGCGCGCGCCATGCAAAAATACGGGCTGGCGCCGCCCGGCACGCTCACCCCGCCTGCGCTGGCGCCGCGTTTGACGCGCGCGCTGCGCCAGGCCGGAATCGACCCGGCCACGCTGGCGCCCTACAAACCGTGGCTGATCGCCACCATGCTGGCGGTCAGCGAATTCACCCGGCTGGGCTACGACAGTACGCTGGCGGTCGACGCCAGGCTGGCGGCCCTGGCGCGCGAAAAAAATATCAAAGTCATCGAGCTCGAATCGATCGACTCCCAGCTGGCGCTGTTCGACAGCCTGCCGCTGCAGGCGCAGTGGGCGTTTCTGGACGAGACGGTGAGCGAAATCGAATCGGGCAAACAGCAGGACGAGGCGCGCCAGATCGCGCAAGCCTGGGCCACGGCCGACCGCACGGCGCTCGATGCGATTGCGGCGCGTCTGGAGGCCGATAGCACCGTCTCCGGCCGTTTTATGCGCGAGGTATTGCTGGACGGGCGCAACGCGGCGCTTACCAATGGCATCGTCAAATTGATGGAGCGCGAAGACAACAGCGTGGCGGCGATCGGCGTCTTGCATCTGGTCGGCAAACGCAGCGTGCCGGCCTTGATGCGCGAACGGGGGCTCACGGTCGAGCAGATCTATTAAGTACGCCTGACAAAACCGGCTATTTGTTCTGATGGCAACAAGCTCGTACACTGAGCCATACCGATCGTCAGCTATCCCGCAGACGGGCTTCTATTGCCTGCTGTACCTCGCCAACGCGCTGATCGGCATGGCCAGTATCTCAGTCACGATCACCTATATCATGCAGCTCTATAACGCAGTAATGCGGCGCAATGCTCTCGGCCTGAGCATGAACGTGATGACAAGGGACACTGCCGACGCCGCCGTGCTGCTTGCCGGCCTGGGCCCGCAAGGCCGGTTCGACACCGGCTACACCGTGGTGGCCAACCTCGGCGCCTCGCTGACGACCATCAAGGAGGCGCACCACCTGTATCCGCTGCTGTTCTTTTACCGTCCATACCACCCGGCCAGCTCGATTCCGCGGATTGCGTTCATTGCCCTCGATGCGGTCACGTTGCTACGCACCGCGCTCGACGACGGCGAATACCGCTGGCTCAAGGAATCGGCCGCGGTGGAGAGCCTCGGCGGCCTGGCGGCTATCCTGGTCAAGACCCTGCAGTGCACTTTCATCCCCGGCGCTGCACAGAAACCCACGTCGGGCAGGAGCAGGCGGGCCGCCACGATGCGTGGTGCGCGCGCTACCGGGCCGCGCTGCGCCAGCTCGAACAGGCAGGCATCTGCGTGTGGCCCGACCAGGACGACGGAGCGCAGCAGTACTCACGGCTGCGGCAGGAGTGGGATCCGTACGTCGAGCGCCTCGCACGCTACATGGACTACGACATTGCCGTGATCGACCCGGCCACCGCCAGCGCCTGCAGGGTGCTGCGCGCTGAGCTCGTCCACGAAGTCGACCATGTGCCACGGAAGACGGGCGGCAGACCTCGACGGCGGCAGCATTGGCGCTGCCGCCCAGGCACCGCCTCAGCGCGATGCCGCCCCTCGCTGCCCCATCCCGGCGCCGGCCCGGCTCGCCGCGAGCAGCCCGCCGCCGATCAGCGCAATACCGAGCACGGTGCCCATCGACGCGTAGGGCATCAGACGCATGGCGGCGGTCGCCCAGGCCGCCGGGCGCTCGCGCTGCGGATCCGAATCGCGACGCCTCAGCGCGCCGTCGCTGGCCGGACCGCCGGCATACAGCTGGATCATCTCGCGCACGAAGGGCACCATATCCTGCGGACCGCGGCTGGTTAGCCAGTTGCCGTCACGCACCACTTCCTGGTCGAGCCATGTGGCCCCCGCGTTGACCATGTCGTCGCGCACGCCGGGCCATGAGGTGAGCGCGCGCCCTTCCGCAAGCCCGGTCGAGGCAAGCAGCCATGGACCGTGGCACAAGGTCGCGATCGGTTTGCGCTCGTCGTCGAATTCGCGCACGAAGTCGCGCGCCTTGGCGGACTGGCGCAGCAAATCGGGGTTGATGAAGCCACCGGGAATCAGGAGCCCGTCGTAATCGCGCGCGCTCGCCTCGTCGATCGTCCTGTCGACGTCGACCCGCCTGGCCGGCTTGTTCAGGTTGACGCCGCGGATGGTGCCGCCGTGCAGCGAGACGATGTCC
>JAQGNM010000170.1 GCA_028291845.1 Massilia sp.
CAGGTGGGCCGCGCTGACAGGATCGGCCAGATGGTCGGCAAAAGCGTCGAAGTCCTCGCGCCGAAATTCACGCAGCAGCAGTCGTTCCGTCTCCAGGCGCGGAACGGAAGTGGTAAATGCGGTATTAATGGGTCACCTTCTTTCATTTACGATGTGGTTTGTGCGTCCAGTGTGGTGTTGTACAACGGATATTCTAACTTTTCCATACGCTTGCAGTCTCGCAGACGCTGCCTACCCAAGCCAGCGCGCAAACGGCGCCGCATCCTGTCCTTCCTTCAAATAAAACACCTTCCTGGTGTAATCCCAGTTAGCGCCCAGCGCTTTCGCCTGCGCCCAGTCGTCGCCGCTGGCCTTGAATTCGGTGCGCCGGGCGGCGCTCCCGAGACCGGCATTGCGATCGAGTGCCGCTTGCGCACGGGCGCGCGAGGCTTCGATGTTCATGCGAGCGATAAACGGGCTGCGGCGGGCCGGATCTTTCGGGCTGATCAGAGTGAGGGCGGAAATGGCGCGCGTGATCGCCACGTAAAACAGGTTGTCTTCTTCTTTGGGATCGGCCCGTTCGAAGGGGAATTCGCCAATTTCGAGGAAGGGCAGGATGACGTGTTCAAATTCCTTGCCCTTGGCGTTGCGCACGCAATCGAGCTGCACGCAATGCTTGTCTTTTTTCGCTTTTGCATAGGTGTCGGCGGCGGCGATCCATTCGGAAAATGCGCGCAACCCCAGCTGCATTTGTTCGGCGGCGGCGATGAACCCGGCAATCGATTTGGTCACCACCCGCGCCTCGTGCGGATGCACGTACAGGCGCCTGGCGATGTCTTCGATGCGCATCAACTGGCAGATGTGGCGCAGGACATCGGCGGCCGGGGTGTCGGGCCCGAGCTCGCGCATATACGCCACCACCTTCGCCATGCGCTGCTTGACGTCGCCGGCGGCGAGTTGATCGAGGAAGGACAGCAGCACCAGCAGCTCGTTGCGCAGCGTTTGCAACAGCTGCTCGGCGGGCGTGCTCAGCACTTTGCTTTCGAGATAGTCGATCATGGTTGTCACTTGCCGGTCGACCTCGTGCAGCGCGCGCGTCAGGGTCGGGTCGGCCTTGTGCGTTGCTTCGCCACCGACGAATGCGTGCAAGTTTGACAGTTGCTGGCGCATTTCGGTCAGCACGTGATCGGCCGGCTCGCGCTGCCTGGCCTCGTGCAGGCGGTCGATGACGGTCCTGACCTTGTCGGCTGCATCCTTGGCGCCGCGCTGATCGACGCGGCCGGAAAACAGCCAGGTCAGGGCCACCGGTTCGTCGATCACCGCCTGGCGCAATTGCCCGGCGTTGTCATCGCCCGCGAAGCTGACCTCGGCAAAGGTGACGACGGCGTCGTACACCGCGCCGCGTTTGGTTTTATCGGTGGTGGCGAAGTTGTCGAGGGCGATGGCAATCATGCCGCGCAAGAACAGAATTTCTTCGCGGTCGAGGTAGCGCTGCATCTCCAGCGTCGCATAGCGGATGTCGGCGTGCATCAGCGCATTTTCGATCGCGATCGAATGATGCGGTTCGCGGATCAGGATGGTGCACTGATCGAGCCGGCGGCCCGACTTTTTCCATTGTTGCAGGCATTGCACCACACGCTCGGCGCAATTGCCGGCTGTCGCGTCGTCGTAATGGATCTGCTCGATGGCGGTATGCAGGGTCAGCAGGGAATCGACCGGCTTGTTCTTGAACGCCGCCACCGCGTAGGCCAAATGGGGGCCGTGGCGAAAGCTGTAGCTTAGCGGATAGGTGGCGACCGCGCCCGGAAACTGCGCGCCGAAACGGCTGCGCATGAACGATTCGCTGGCGCCGAGCCGCGAATGGATGACTTGATCGCGGTCGCCCGCGCCAATGAAATAACTGTATTGCGGCTCGATCAAGTGCTGCAACAAGTGAAATGCAGCTTCGTTGAGGTCATGCAGTTCATCGCACAGGATGATGCGGTAGCGCGGCAACAGAGGACGCGCCGAAGCATCGTCGTCGAGCGTGCAGGCCAGGTCGTACGTGGCGTCGAAGGTGCCGCGAAACAGCACCAGATTGTCGCGGCCCAGGCGGATATTTTCATACTCCAGCACCCCCAGGCAGCTGGAAAACTGCATGCCAAACGCGTCGCTGATCTCGTCGTCGCTCAGGCCGTCGGTCTCGGCGTGCAGGCGCATGGTTGCTTTCAGCTCGAGTTGCGCTTGAAAAAACTGGCTCAGCGCCAGGTTCGAGGTGTCCGTCACCAGGTATTCGAGGCGGTCGCCGTATTTGTCGAACACGTTTTGCAAGGCGCCGTCGACATAAAACTTCAAGTCCTTGATATGCGTGATCGACGGCACTTTGCGCAGTTCGATCTTTTCCAGCGCATCGCGCGCGAACTCTTCGAAGGTGGCGATGCGCAACAGCGCCACCTTGGAGTGCGCGATGCCGATGTCGACCAGCCGCCGCTTGAGCACGTCGCGGGCTTCGCTTGTGAACGTCAGCGCCAGGATATGTACCGGGTCGAGGCCGCGCGCCAGGGCTTCGCCGATGCGCAGCGCGAGCGTGGTGGTCTTGGCGGCGCCGGCATTGGCTTCGATGACGACGATCCGGCTTTTCGATAACTGGATCGCACGCTGCTCTTCGGTGGGATCGATATCCTTGGCGACAAACCGGGGGACGTCGGGAGTGCTCATTTTATTTCCTGGGAAGATTGCAAATGGTGGTTCGCCGGCGGTTGCGATCGGAAAACACGGCGCGCTTTCCTACATGTTTGTGGTCAGCACACCGATATGTGCTGCGTCATCCGAGCCGCATTATGCGAGCTAACACACTATGGAGACAACCATGACATCCCCAAGCAATACGACCTCCGTCGGCAATGGCCCGGACAACGATACCAAACCCCGGTCGCAGCAAGCCACCGGCGGCAGCGGCGGCGATCAACTGACGCAGAGCAATGCCGAGAACAAGGACGCGAGCCGCAGCGACCAGCCGATCGCGGCGCCGGCCGGCAACCGCCAGGCCGGTGGGCCCGCCAGCGACGCCACCGCTTCCAACCGCACCGCGCAGGATACCCGCAGCGACCAGGCCGGCTCGACCGGCACCGGGCTGGGCGCGGCCGAGACCGGCGGCAATCAGGAATTCGATTTGCCGAAAGAATAGCGCCTCCTTTATCGATACCGAAGCCACGGACCTCCGTGGCTTTTTTGTTGCGGTTCTCCTTTGCAAATGTTGCAAGCAGACACGATCTGCGGCAGAATTTGCTATAAAGGAAATAATATGCAGCAGAACACGAAAAGGTTGGCCGGCACCGTTGTCAAGGCGCTGGTGGTGCTCGCGGCCGGCTGGCTGATCAAAGAGCGCAGCGCCGCCACCCACGCTGCCGGCTGGGTGGCGGCCGGCTGGGTGCTGAGCGCGATCGTGGTGGTGAAGCTGGCGCTGTTGCTGCGCAAGGCGGTGCGGGTGGGGCGCCAGCACGCGGCCAAAGGCGTCAGCCTTGCCAGCATGGATGCGGCCGCCACCGCGTCGATGGCGCCGTGGATGCAAGGCTGGTATGCGATGGAAAAGCGCGCCTACCGCTATAGCTGGCGCGTGCTGACCGGCGCGCCTGTGCAGGCGGCCGGTCCGTTCGGCGTGGCCGGCGGCGTCAATAGCGGCAAGCGCACCGTCTCGCTACTGATGTCGGCAACCTTGTGCACGGCCGCCATCGGCTACTCGCTGCCGCGCTACTTTTCGCCGCTGTGGCCGCTGGTGGGCGCGTATGCGGCGCTGCTCGCGGCATTTTTATATGCGCTGGTATGGATCGTCGGCGAGCGGCGCAGCCTGAAGGAGGGCGGTCACCGCATCGCCGGCGGCGCCTTGCTGCTCGATGTGGGCCTGCGCGCGAGCGCCAGCATCGACCTGTCCTCGATTGCAGCTTGCGTCGCCATTGGCGGCCGTGCCCGCCGCGATCACGTCTGGCGCTTCAGCCCCGGCGAAAAAACCAATGTGGCGCTGGAAATCGACCGTCCCTTTCACGCGGTGGTGCTGGGCACCCCGCGCACCCTCCCGGCCGGGCGGGTGGTGCTATATGCCGACGATCCGGCCAGCTTTGTCGCCGCCGTCAACCGGGCGGTGATCGCTGCCCGGCTCGCCGGCGGGCCACCCACTGCGGCGCTGGCCGGGTTAGACTGAAGCCCTGGACCAACCCTGCAGGGAGATGCGATGATCAAGGCAATTGTTACGGGACACTCGAAGGGGCTGGGCGCCGCCCTGGCCGCCGATCTGCTCGAACGCGGCACCCACGTTCTGGGTATTGCCCGCT
>JAQGNM010000191.1 GCA_028291845.1 Massilia sp.
TCCCCTGGTCGAGACCACCCGCGGCTTTGCCGACACCGGCTACACGGCCGAAAACGTGCACCGCGGCTCGGTGGCGGTGGTCGACGCCAGCGGCACGCTGCTGTGGTACTGCGGTGACCCGCACGCCATGACCTTCACCAGGTCGGCCATCAAGCCGTTTCAGGCCTTGCCGTTCCTGCTCGACGGCGGACCAGTGCATTTCGGCTTTACGCCGGAAGAAGTCGCCCTCCTTTGCGCCAGCCATTCGGGCGAAGCCAAGCACGTTGCCATTGTCGAATCGATGTTGAACAAGAGCGGGCTCGACGAACATTGCCTGGCCTGCGGCTGCCACGCCCCGCTGTATTACGACGCGGTCGGACTGCCCGTACCTGCCGGCCAGGCCTGGCGGCAGGTGCATCACAACTGTTCCGGCAAGCACAGCGGCTTTCTGGCGTGGTGCCGGCAGCACGCTGCGCCAATACACGGTTATCTCGAGCGCACTCACCCGCTGCAGCAGGCGGTACGGCGGGCGCTGGCCGATGCCGCCGGGGTCGCCGTGGCAACCATGCCGGTGGGTCTGGACGGCTGCTCGGCGCCGAACTACGCGCTGCCACTGTCGCGGCTGGCCTATCTGTATGCGCGGCTGGCGCGCGCAGCGGCCGACCCGCAACTGGGCGCACCGCTGGGCCAGCTGTTCGACGCCATGACGGCGCGCCCGGACCTGGTGTCGGGCCAGGCCAGGTGCGATCTGGCGTACATGCAAGCTGGCGGCGGCGATTGGGTCACCAAAGTGGGCGCCGATGCGGTGCAAACCATCGGCATACGGTCCGCCGGGCTGGGCATCGCCATCAAGATCGCCGACGGCGCCACCCGCAGCCTGCAGACGGCGACCTTCGCCGTCCTGGAACAGCTCGGCCTGCTCGATGCGCGCCAGCGCGCGCTGCTCGAACCCTACCGCGTACCGCCGCTGCTCAATGCACGGGGCAGCAAGGTGGGTGAGATCCGCGCCGTCTTCGAATTGCAGCGCGCAGGTTGATTGCAATCAGCGCATCAACTGCGTCAGCATGGTCCCGATGGCGGCGATGACTTCACGGTCGCGCCAGTATATTTCGTGCGACAGCGGATTCCAGCTGCGCACGATCATGTCGATCACGCCGCGCCCGGCATTGATGACGCGGTCTTCGACCAGCAGCCGGTAGCCTTCCGACAAGGGTTGCAGCGGCCATCCGAGGGCGTCGTCCGGATCGTACATGTTGAGCCATTTAAAACTCTCGCGCGGCGGCGCGATGGGGATGATGGTCATTTCCTTGTGCGCGGCGACGAAGATCGGAATGTTGCATCCCGTAGTGATCCAGCCGAGCGCCGTTTCGCAACGTAAAAAACTTTTTTCGGCGGCCGTCAGCGCCCTTCCCTGCAGGGCGTGCGACCAGTGATCGACGTCGCGCCAGATGCCGGCCACCACCGGCACGCCGGCCTTGGCCTTTTGCGCGTCGTAGATATAGCTCGACAGCACCTGGCATCCCAGCGAGTGGGCCAGCAGGATCACCGGGGTGGCGGGCCCGTTGGCGTGGAAGGCGTCGAGCAGGGTCTTGGCGATTTCCATCTGCGCCATCTCGTAGACCGAGCCGACATCTTCCTTGCGGTTTTCCAGGCCGGCGGCGTCGCCGAAACCGAACAGCAAAAATTTGCGCAGGTAGGCAAAATGCACGGGCTTCGCTTGCACGCCCTTGACGTTGATGCGGTCCCACACTTCGCGCTCGTTGGGTTGCAAGATATCCTGGTAAAACACCGTGCGCATGTCGACCTGCTGCGCAAAACGCGGGCCGATATGGCTGCTCAGGCGCTGCTCGAGATCGGCCGCGTAGTCGCGCGGCGTCTCGCCCATGCCATGCACCGTGACAAGAACCACGTCAGCCATGCCGTCTCCCTTATCCGCGCTGTGCCGGATCAATACGTGCCCACTCAGCTTGTGAGTTGATGAAATCTAGTCTATCAAATTACGCCCCGGTCCGCCCGGGCGTGGCGCGCCCGCCACGTCTTGCGCGGAATTGGCCGGCGCGGCGCGCACAACTGCGCCGTGCAATGCAAAAGCCCAAGCAGACGAGTAGACTGATGCCTATGAACAATACTAAAAAAGTCGTCGGTCTTGCCGGTCTTGCCAGTGCCCTGTGGCTCGGTTTGGTCACGGCTGTGGCTGCCAGCCAGCGGCGGCTGGTATTCAATCCCACCATCAAGCGTGAAGTCGATCACCCGCGCAGCAGCGGCCATCGCACGCGCTCGGTGGTGCTGCGCGCCCGCGACGGCACCAAGCTGTCCGGCTGGCTGATGACGCCGGCGGTGATCGGTCCGCGTCCCGCCGTGGTGTACTTCGGCGGCCGCTCGGAAGAAGTGTCGTGGGTGGCGCGCGACGCCGGCAAGCTGTTTCCCGGCATGACGGTGTTGGCCGTGAACTATCGCGGCTACGGCAATTCGCAGGGCAACCCTGACGAGCAACTGATGATCGACGACGGCTGCATGCTGTTCGACTGGCTCGGCGAACGGGCCCACGTCGATCCCCGGCGCCTCGCCATTGTCGGGCGCAGCCTCGGGTCCGGCGTGGCCGTGCAGGTGGCAATGCAGCGTCCGGCGCACGCGCTGGTGCTGATCACGCCCTACGATTCGATCCTGGCGATCGCCAAGCGGCGCTTTCGCACCATGCCGATCGAGTATGTGTTGCGCCATCGTTTCGAATCGGTGAAATACGCGCCTTCCCTGCTGGCGCCGACCTATGTGCTGCGCGCCGCTGTTGACGACATCGTGCCGCATTCGCACACCGACCTGCTGGTGGCGCAGCTGGGCAAGCTGCACAAGGATGAAATCGTGCCCGATTCCGATCACATGAACATTCCTTACCTGGAAGCGACCCAAACCCGCATCGCCGCTTTCCTCAGCGCCCAGTTTGCCCAGCCGCTTACACCGCCACTGCCGCTGCCGCTGCCGCTGCCAGTATTGACAGCCGCGTCCGAACCTTGAGCGGGCGCGGGCGGTATGCGCCCGCTGCAGAAAAACGACATTCGATATGCTGCTTGCCGCACATACCGCGCTGCGGCCCGGCGTTATGCTTGGCACAACAAATCAGGGTTGGTCGGTGATTGCATGGTTGTCGCTTGCTTAAGAACGGTTTAAGCGGCACGCCACTACAATCGACTCGACAACCAAATCGACGCATAACCGTTCCGGAAAGATCATCCCATGAAAACCCTTGCCACCATTACCCTCGCCCTGTCCCTTGCCGCCAGCGCCAGCCTGGCCAACGCCGGCTGCCTGAAAGGCGCAGTCGTCGGCGGCGTCGCCGGACACGTTGCCGGCAGCCACGGCGTGGTCGGCGCCGCCGCCGGTTGCGCCATCGGCCACCACATGAGCAAGAAGAAAGAAAAAGAACAGGCAGCGCAGCAACAAGCGGCTGCCCAGGCGCAAGCCAATGCCCAGGCCCAGGCGGCGCCAAAGAAAAAATAATGGCTGATACGTGACCTGCCGCGGCGCGGTTCGCGCGGCATGTCACGGCGCCGTCATATTCGCCCCCTAAGATCGCAGCAGACCCTCGCACCCGCGAGGCCGGCTCGACCTCTGGCATGGCGAATATGACCTGTACCTCCAAGCGCCTGATGATTCTCGATGCCGATGGCACCACCATCGACGCCTACAGCGCCATCGAAACGACCTTCCTGCAACACGGCATGACGCTCGGCGACGAGGACCGCTTTCAAAAACGCCACCGCCTGTTCAAATACCTGGGCGGCTTGCGCGAATTCCCCACCAATCTCAAAAAGCAGCTGGGCAAGCAAAGCCGCAAGGAACTGATCGCCACTCTCACCGAGGTGTACCGCAGCGAAGCGCGCCTGTATCCCGGCATCGCCGCGCTGATCAACCGGCTGATCGACACGCCGGACCTGGTGGTCGGCATCGTCACCCGCAACATCACCAATGCGCCCGAGGACAGCTTGCGCGTGTTGTTCGAGCGCCATGGCGTCGATGTCGAACGGCTGGGCTTTCTGACCCACATTCCGCTCCGGCAAGAAAAGACCGCCACCTTCCGCGCGCTGCGCGAGCAGCATGCCGTCAACCCGGCGCGCAGCTATATTTGCGGCGACGAGCACAAGGATTATTTTGCCGCCGTACGCACCGGCATGCATCCATTCATGGTGTCGTATGGCTTCGAGGACCACCAGCGCCTGACCGTCAAGTTCGAGGTGCCCGACGAGGTGATTTCGCGCACCCCCGACGCCCTCTGCCGGCGCGTGGTGAACGGTCTCGGCCTCGCGGTCCCGGAATGAGGCCGCGCAAGCTGGTGGTGCTCAGCGTCTCGGCCGGCGCCGGTCACGTGCGCGCGGCCGAGGCCGTCTGCGAACAGGCGCGCGCCGCCGGCCTCGACTGCACTCACATCGATGTGCTGCAACACGTGCCCGCCTGGTTCCGCTGGCTGTATGCCGACCTGTACGCGTTGCTGGTCAACCGCGCGCCCTTGCTGTGGAGCTGGCTGTACGGGCGCATGAACCAGGCCGGCCAGTCCGGCACAGGACAGCGCCTGCGGCGGGCCCTCGAGCGCCGCCTCGGCAAGCGCTGGCTGGCCGCGCTGGCGCATCTCGCGCCCGACGCCGTCCTGTGCACGCATTTCCTGCCGGCCGAAGTGCTGGGCCACGCCGGCGCGGCAGCGCGCGCCGCCTGCCCGGTATTCGTACACATCACCGATTTCGACCTGCACGCCATGTGGCTGCAGCCCGGCGCGCACGGCTACTTTGCCGGCTGCGAGGAGGTGGCGTTTCAACTGCGCCGCGCCGGCGTCGACGCGGCGCGCATCGAGGTCAGCGGGCTGGCGGTGATGGCGGCGTTTCGGCCGTACCCGGCGCCGCCGCCGCTGCTGCGCGCGTATTTTCCAATGCATTTGCCGGGGCCGCAGACCAGCGTGCTGCTGATGGGCGGCGGCGGCGGTTTTGGCGGCCTGGCCAGCGTCGCCGAACAACTGCTCGACGGCGCCGGCGGTTTCCAGTTGCTGGTGCTGACCGGCCACAATGCCGCCGCGTTGGCGGCGGTGCAGGCGCTGGCGCCGCGCTGGCCGGGGCGCCTGGTGGGGCTTGGCTACACCGACCAGGTTGCCGCGCTGATGGCTGGCGCCGACATCGTCATCACCAAGCCGGGCGGCCTGTCGAGCGCTGAATGCCTGGCGGTCGGCGCCGCCATCATCGTCAACGCGCCGATTCCCGGCCAGGAAGAGAGAAACGCCGATTATCTGCTGGAACAGGGCGTCGCCTTGAAAGCGGTCAATGCCGCCACCCTGGCCTGGCGCCTGCAATACCTGCTCGATCATCCCGACCCGCGCCGCGCCATGGCGCGGCGGGCCCGCCAGCTGGGCCGGCCAGAAGCCGCGCGCCGCATCGTCGACACCATTTGCCTTCACCTGAAAGCCGTCCCGTGATCCTCGCCTCGCCTGCCGCTCAATTACTGGCCACCGTGCTGTTCACACTGCTGCTGGCGTTTTTTTTCGCCAAGGTCGAGGTGCATATCGAAGGGCCGCACGGCTGGGCCGCCAATCTGCCGACCTGGCGCATCGAGCAGCACGTCCTGCTCGACCTGCTCTGGGGTGGCCGTGCCATGACCGGCTACCACGCCTGGGTGTTCTCGTGCATCGCCCTGTTCTTTCATTTGCCGCCGGTATTCAGCGGCGAC
>JAQGNM010000197.1 GCA_028291845.1 Massilia sp.
AGCGGGATGCCAACACTGTGGCCGTGCGAGCACGGGGTAACGTCGATCTGGGCACCATGCCGGTCGCCGCCCTGCTGGAGCGAATCACGCAAGAGATCGCTTCCAAGGCTTGATCTGCGCGGCCGAACTTTCAGACTTTAAAAGGAAACAACATAGCTACTGACAAGTCGCATCGCATCAATGGCGAAATCACCGCCCCCGAAATGCGTTTATCCGGGGTGGACAACGAGCCGCTTGGCATTGTAAGCCTGGCGGAAGCTTTCCGTTTGGCCGAAGAGGCCAATGTGGACCTGGTGGAAATTGCGCCGACCGCGCAGCCACCGGTATGCCGCCTGATGGACTACGGCAAGTTCAAGTACTCGGAGCAAAAGAAGGCGCACGAGGCAAAGCTCAAGCAGAAGATCATCCAGGTCAAGGAAGTCAAATTCCGTCCGGGTACCGATGATGGCGATTACGGCATTAAATTGCGTAACCTCATCAAGTTCCTCGACGAAGGCGACAAGACCAAGATCACCTTGCGCTTCCGCGGCCGCGAGATGGCCCACCAGGACATCGGTTTTCGCATGCTCGAGCGGTTGAAGGCCGATCTGGAGCCGTACGGCCAGGTCGAGCAGTTTCCAAAGATGGAAGGCCGCCAGATGATCATGATTCTGTCGCCCAAAAAGAAAAAAGCCTGAACATACCTCGCAAACCTACTGCGCGGTCCGCTATCGCATCTCCGTTGCTCACCGTACCTTCGTACGGCTCCGCTACTCGATGCGATAGCGGACCGCTCGCTACGGTTTTCGAGGTATGTTGAACTGTTGGGTATGCAATCGCGGCGAGGCGACTCGGCCGCGATTTGTATTTGTGGCGACGATTTTCTGGCAAGTGCCTGATTAGGCTACGGACTTTCGTGTTACAATCGCCGGCTTCCCTGTCGTGAGATTGGGAAATACTGTGAAAGCAGGCATCTAAGCGCAGCACGATGCTGCCACCTGCAATCCTCTACTGGAGCTGTCCGCAAGGGCAGAACTACAATGCCAAAAATGAAGACCAAAAGCTCTGCGAAAAAACGTTTTCGCGTGCGTCCAGGTGGAACCGTTAAATCGGGCCACGCTTTCAAGCGTCACATCCTGACCAAGAAAACGACCAAGAGCAAGCGCCAGTTGCGCGGAATCACGAACGTCGACGCAGCGGATGTCAAGTCCGTCATGCGTATGATGCCAACCGCTTAATCTCACTTACAAACTAAGGAGTTACTATGCCTAGAGTAAAACGTGGGGTTACAGCTCGTGCCCGCCATAAAAAAATTCTTGTACAAGCTAAAGGCTACCGTGGTCGCCGCAGCAAGGTCTACCGCGTCGCCAAGCAAGCAGTCATGCGCGCCGGCCAGTATGCCTACCGCGATCGCCGCAACAAGAAACGCGTCTTCCGCCGTCTGTGGATCGCCCGTATCAACGCCGCTTCCCGTGAGCATGGCGTAACGTACAGCGTGTTCATGAACGGTCTGAAGAAGGCCGCTATTGAACTGGACCGTAAAGTCCTGGCCGATATGGCAGTGATGGACAAGCCGGCGTTTGCCGCGATTGTCAACGCCGTCAAGGCAAAGATCGCCGCCTAAGCGAACGATCGATGTCGTACGCCGTCTTCGGATGGCGTGAAAAGAGCGGGGCAGAGGTTCAAACCTGTGCCCCGTTTTTGATTGTGCAGTGAGTCGAGCACGCAAGATGTACGTCAGCTCCTCGCCGCCAGCAGACAGGAACCCAACACCAATGAACTCCCTGGAACAACTCGTCGTCGCCGCGCAGGCTGATTTCATCGCCGCCGAAGATGCTGCATCGCTGGAAAACGCCAAGGCGAAATATCTGGGCAAGACCGGCCAGATCACCGAACAAATGAAAGGCCTGGGCAAACTCGACCCGGAGCAAAAGAAAGCCCAGGGCGCGCTGATCAACGCCGCCAAGGTGCAAATCGAGAACGCCTTGACAGCCCGCCGCGACGCCCTGGCCAATGCCCAGATGGAAGCGCGCCTGAATGCGGAAGCCATCGACGTTACCCTGCCGGGCCGCGGCCGCGCCATCGGCGGCATCCACCCGGTGATGCGCACTTGGGAGAGGGTGGAAGAAATTTTCAGATCGATCGGTTTCGACGTCGCCGACGGCCCAGAAATCGAGAACGACTGGACCAACTTCACGGCGCTCAACAGCCCGGAAAACCATCCGGCCCGTTCGATGCAGGATACCTTTTATATCGAGGGCAATGACAGCACCGGCAAACCTTTGCTGCTGCGCACCCACACCAGCCCGATGCAGGTGCGTTACGCGCGCACCCACACGCCCCCGATCAAGGTGATCGCACCGGGCCGCACCTACCGGGTCGACAGCGACGCCACCCACTCGCCGATGTTTCACCAGGTCGAGGGCCTGTGGATCGGCGAAAATATCAGTTTTGCCGATTTGAAGGGCGTGTACCTGAATTTCGTCAAGGCGTTTTTCGAGACGGATGATCTGGAAGTGCGTTTCCGTCCATCGTATTTCCCCTTCACCGAACCGTCCGCCGAGATCGACATCGCGTTCGGCTCCGGTCCCTTGAAGGGCCGTTGGCTCGAGGTGTCGGGCGCCGGCCAGGTGCACCCGACGGTGGTCAAAAACTTCGGACTCGATCCGGAAAAGTTCATCGGCTTCGCGTTCGGCTCCGGCCTCGAGCGCCTGACGATGCTGCGTTATGGAATCAACGACTTGCGCCTGTTTTATGAAGGCGATCTGCGTTTCTTAAAACAGTTCAACTGATCCGCGACTTCCGATAACTATTCGCAGCAAGGCTAAATAACATGCAATTCTCAGAAAACTGGCTTCGTACCATGGTCAACCCGGCGCTGTCGTCGGCTGAACTGTCCCACTTGCTCACCATGTCGGGCCTCGAAGTGGAAGAGGTCGAAGCCGTGGCGCCGCCGTTTTCGCACGTCGTCGTCGCCCAGGTTGTCGAGGTCGCCAAGCACCCGAACGCCGACCGCCTCAATGTCTGCCAGGTCGACGTCGGCACCGGCACTTTGCTCAACATCGTCTGCGGCGCACCGAATGTGCGCGTCGGCATGAAGGCGATTTGCGCCATGGCCGGCGCCGTGCTGCCGCCGGGCGCCGATGGCAAGCCGTTTGAAATCAAGGTGGGCCAGCTGCGCGGGGTCGAATCGCAAGGCATGATGTGCTCAGCGAAAGAGTTGAAATTGTCGGATGACAGCGCCGGCTTGCTGGAACTGCCCGCCGATGCCCCGGTCGGCGAGAATATCCGCGATTACCTGGCCCTGAACGACCTGAAATTCACCATCAAACTGACGCCGAACAAGGCCGACTGCCTGTCGGTGCTGGGCGTGGCGCGTGAAGTGTCGGCGCTGACCGGCGCGCCATTGTCGGTGCCAACCGCACGCTTGATCCCGATCAGCAGTGACGAAATCCTGCCGGTCAAAATCAGCGCGCCGGACTTGTGCGGCCGTTTTACGGGCCGCGTCATCCGCGGCTTGAACGCGCGCGCGCAAACGCCGGCGTGGATGGTGCAGCGCCTCGAGCGCAGCGGCCAGCGTTCGGTCTCGGCGCTGGTCGACATTTCCAACTACGTCATGCTGGAACTGGGCCGTCCTTCGCACGTGTTTGACCTCGACAAGATCCACGGCAGCCTCGACGTTCGCTGGGGCAAAAAAGGTGAAACGTTAAAACTGTTGAACGGTAACACGGTGGAAGTGGACGACTGGATCGGCGTCATCGCCGACGAAGCGCAGCTCGAATCGCTGGCCGGCGTGATGGGCGGCGACGCCACTGCCGTCACGCTCGACACCGCCAATATCTACCTGGAAGCGGCGTTCTGGTGGCCGAACGCCATCCAGGGCCGGGCCCGCCGTTTCAACTTTTCCACCGATGCGGCGCACCGCTTCGAGCGCGGCGTCGATTTCGCCAGCAATGTCGAACACATCGAGCGCATCACCGCGCTGATCGTGGAAATCTGCGGCACCGCATCGACCACGGTCGGCCCGGTCGACGACCAGGTGGCCAGCCTGCCGGAGCGCAAGCCTGTGTTGCTGCGCACGGCGCGCGCCCAGAAAGTCATCGGCGTGCCCTTGACCGACGCCGTGATCGCCGACATCTTCAATCGCCTGGCGCTGCCGTTCACCCAGCCCGAGCCGGGGCAGTTCGCGGTCACCTCGCCGAGCTACCGCTTCGACATCGAGATCGAGGAAGACCTGATCGAAGAGGTCGCCCGCGTGTACGGCTTTGAAAACATTCCGGCCAACCCGCCGGTGGCGCCAAGCGCCATGCTGGCCGCGCCCGAGAACACCCGTTCGCTGTTCGCCCTGCGCCATCGCATGGCCGATCTCGGCTATCAGGAAGTGGTCAACATGAGCTTTGTCGAGAGTGCCTGGGAAGCCGATTTTTCGGGCAACGACACGCCGATCAAGTTGCAAAACCCGATCGCCAGCCAGATGAACGTGATGCGCTCGTCGCTGATCGGCAGCCTGGTGGCCAACGTGCGCTACAACCTGAACCGCAAGGCGGGCAGGGTGCGCGTGTTTGAAATTGGCGCCGTGTTCCAGCGCAATGCCGCTGCCGTCGACGGCCCGCTGTCGGTGGCCGGTTTCGATCAGCCCAAGCGCCTGGCCGGCATGGCCTACGGCCCGGCGTTCGACGAACAATGGAGCATTTCAGCCCGTCCGGTCGATTATTTCGACGTCAAGGCCGACCTGGAAGCGATGTTCGCGCCGGTGGCGCTGCGCTTCGTGCCGGTGGCGCACCCGGCGCTGCACCCGGGCCGTTCGGCCAGCGTCGAACTGGACGGCAAGATCGTCGGCTTCATCGGCGAGCTGCACCCGAAGTGGCTGCAAAAGTATGAATTGCCGCAGGCGCCGGTGCTGTTCGAGGTGGACGCGCTGGCCTTGCAGCAGCGCCCGGTGCCGCGCCACCTCGAGATTTCGAAATTCCCGGGCGCCACGCGCGACCTGGCGATGGTCGTCAATACGGCCGTCACGGCGCAGCAGATGCTGGACGTGTTCATTAATGAAAAAGCAAGAAATCCTGTTGGAAACATCGTGCAAGCCATTGTTTTGTTTGATGAATATCGGGGCAAAGGGTTGCAGACGGAAGAAAAAAGTCTTGCTTTCCGCTTTGCGTTGCAAGATACTCAAACCACCTTGCAGGACGATGTCGTCGATGCTGTAATGCAGGCGATGGCCGACGCTGCAAAGGCACAATACAACGCAATCAAGCGTGCATGAAGTTTTCCAGAACGACGTAAAAACCGGTCGTTGAATGTCGGCCGGTACTTGCTTAACAGGGTAGGGCTTTCAAATTAATAATAACGACGTGGATTCGGCCGTACTCCAATCGGCATTGGCGGCCGACTTGCATCGCGCGATGCAGGTGGCCAAAGTGCGCCAGGAGGCCGAGAAAGATTTGCCGACCTTGACCAAGGCCGAGCTGGCCGAGCTGCTGTTCGAGCAGGTCGGCCTGAACAAGCGCGAGGCGAAGGACATGGTCGAGACCTTTTTCGACGAAATCCGCAATGCCCTCGAGCGCGGTGAGGCGGTGAAGTTGTCAGGCTTCGGCAATTTTCAATTGCGCGACAAGCCGCAGCGCCCCGGCCGCAATCCAAAAACCGGCGAAGAAATTCCCATTACCGCGCGCCGCGTGGTGACCTTCCACGCCAGCCAGAAACTCAAGGGCATGGTCGAGTCGGCCAGTCCGATGGCGCGCGCCGCATGAATTGATCCATGAACGACCGTAAACCCGATCTGGCCGTGTTGCCGCCGATCCCAGCCAAGCGTTATTTCACCATCGGTGAAGTCAGCGAGTTGTGCGGGGTCAAGCCGCACGTATTGCGCTACTGGGAGCAGGAATTTACCCAGCTCAAACCGGTCAAACGACGTGGTAACCGCCGTTATTACCAGCACCACGAGGTGTTGTTGATTCGCCGCATTCGTGAACTGCTGTATGAGCAGGGCTTTACCATCAGCGGCGCGCGTAACAAGCTCGACAGCCGTGGCGGTGAGCCCGGCCCGGCGGACGACGTGGGCGGCGATGGTATCGACGTCGTGGCATCGGTGCCGGCGGTCCCGGCGGTCGATGCGGTGGCCTTGCGCGCGGAGTTGCAGGCAATTCTGGCCTTGCTCGACGACGGCCAGTGAACGGTCGGCAGCGCCTGGCGGCGGCCCTCATCAATACAAGAAGTAGGTGCAGGAATGGACGGCGTGCGTCCGGTTGCAGGCGGCTGTTACATGTGTCGTCGTGATGCTAGAATGACGATATTGTAGTGTTGGTACGCCTGGCCTCTTTCCTGCGCCAGGAAAATAATAGCGCCCAGCAAACGTCAGCGACGTTGGGTGTTCTAAGGGAAGACGATGATACGCGTTGCCATTTGTGACGACCACCAGATTGTACGAGCAGGATTCAAGCAGATTTTTTCGTCCGCGGGAGACGACTTCACCGTCGTCGCCGAGGGCGCCACGGGCCGCGAGGCCCTCGACATCGCGCGCCGCGAGATTTGCGATGTGCTCCTGCTCGATATCGCCATGCCCGATCAGAGCGGCATCGATATCCTGCGCACGATCCGCCAGGGGCAGCCGAATTTGCCGGTGCTGATCTTGTCCGGCTATCCGGCGCAGCAGTACGCCTTGAACTTGTTCAAGATGGGCGCCAATGGCTACCTCAACAAGGAATGCGAAGCGGACGAACTGAAAACCGCCGTCAAGACCGTGTTTCAGGGCCGCCGTTATGTCAGCTCCACGGTCGGCGAATTGCTGGCCCAGAGTTTCGATCGCGACCCCAACACGGCCTTGCACACCGAGTTGTCCGACCGCGAATTCCAGGTATTCCTGCGCCTGGCCAAGGGCGCCACGGTGTCCGACATCGGTGTTGCCTTGTCGCTGTCCATCAAGACCGTGTCGACTTATCGAACACGCATCATGGAAAAAATGGGTTTGCAGTCCAATAGCGACCTGACATATTATGCGATGAAAAATAACTTGTTGGATTAACGCTTCCAGTACCTGGTGCGCGGGCCATTTGCGGTCTCCGGTACGAGCCACACGCGAGCCGTGCCGACGCACAGCTCCGTGCTTCGACCGCAACTCTTCCCCCGCTACGCGGTCCTGAATGCGTTCGACGCTGCATGGGCCTGCCCGCATTGAACGTCGAAATCGCCAAGGATTTACAGGCGCCAAGTTCAGCGCAGCCCCCGGTCTTGCTGTTGCTCAGATGTGTTTATTGCGCAGAAGGACGCCGAGGATGTATTTTTCCACCGATGCCGGTTTAAAGCCGGGCCTGCCGTTTTACAAGACGGTACTGTGCCTCGTGTGCGTGCTGATACTGATCGTCAACGGTGTCAGCCTCGCCCACAATCTGCAATCGCTCAACGAGGCCAACGCGCTGCAGAACCACGGCGCGCGTGTGGCCGACAAGGTGCAATCGCTCAATGTACTGGTCACCGACGCCGAGTCGAACCTGCGTGGCTTCTTTCTTTCCGGTTCCGACAGTTACCTGCGTCAGGTCCGCAGCGCGCGCGGCGAGGCTACTCAGCAGTTTTCGCAGTTGCGCGACCTGTTGGCCGACAACCCCAATCAACTGAAAAACCTGGCGCAACTGGAAAACCTGGTGCGGCGCGAATTCGCTGCGATGGACGACATGTTGCGCGTCTACCGCATCGGCGGCCTGGGCGATGTGGCGAAAATCACCCGGAGCCTGGGCAGCGACAGCACCGTTGACGAGATTCGCCTGGTGGTGGTGATCATCGCCCAGGAACAGCGCGAGTTGCTGGCCGCGCGCAGCGCCGCGTACAACCGCGAATACCGCAATGCCGTGATGCTCGGCATCGGCATCAACCTGGTAGCGATCCTGGTCATCCTGCTGTTCTATCGCCTGATCCGGCGCAGTTTTTTCTCCAGGGTGGTGGCGCAGCGCGCGCTCGAACACGCCAACCAGAATCTCGAATCGATGGTTGCGGTGCGTACCGAACAATTGTCGGTGTTGTCGCGCCACCTGATCAGCGTGGCCGAGGAAGAAAAATCGCGCCTGGCGCGCGAGCTGCACGACGAAATGGGCGCCAATCTCACCGCCATCAGCATCGATCTCAACGCGGTCGCCGAACGCCTCAAGGCGCAGCAGCCGCAACTGGCCGGCATGCTCGAGCGCGCCCGCGCCACCCTGGTCGATACGGTGCAACTGAAACGCCGCATCGTCGAGGACTTGCGGCCGAGCTTGCTCGACAATCTGGGATTGTCGGCCGCCGTGCAAAGTTACTGTAATGAATTCAGCCAGCTGACCAATATCGATTGCGAGGCGCTGGTCGACCGCGCCGTCGACAGCGCCGGGCCGATGCATGCGATCGCCGCGTTCCGTATCGTCCAGGAAGCCTTGAACAATGTCGCCAAGTACGCGAAGGCGCGCACCGTGATCGTTCACCTGGCGGTGGAAGAAGCGAACCTGGTGCTGGAAATTTCCGACGACGGCGTCGGCATCGCCGTCGACGCCGTGCTGGCGCCCAAGTCGCACGGCCTGCTTGGCATGCGCGAGCGCGCCTTGCTACTGGGCGGTAGTTTTGTCGTGCGCCGCGGCGTCAACGAGCGTGGCACCTGCATCGACGTCTCGATTCCGCTGCGCAGCGGGGCGCAGGACGCAGCGCCCTGTGTTCCCGCGGTTGCGCTGGAGGCGGTTGAGAGCATCGACATTCAGACGCCGCAAACCCCGCTCCACAAAACACAAACGCCGGCAGTGCCGGCGTCTGGTTGATTTGTTGCTCAGTCTAACTAGAAAAGCTCTTAGCGGGCGACGTCCGCCAGCAGGCGATCGTATTCGGTCTTGGCGACCTTGTAGCATTCACCAGCGTATTCTTCGAGGCCGGCACGGTCGATCACGGTGATGTTGCCGCGACGGTAGGTGATCAGGCCGTCATCCTGCAGCTTGCCGGCAGCGGCGGTGATCGATTCGCGGCGCACGCCGAGCATGATCGAAATCAGTTCCTGGGTCACCTTCAATTCGTTCGATGGCGAGCGGTCCAGGCGGTCGAGCAGCCAGCGGCACAGCTTTTGTTCGATCGAGCTGTGACGGCCGCCGACAGCATTCTGCGCCATCTGCGCAAACAGGGCATTGGTGTAGCGCATCAGCAGCTGGGGCAGGGCGCCGCCCTGGTTGAAGGCGTCGCGCAGAAACTGTGTTTTAAGGCGGTAGCCGTAGCCGGCGCTCTGGACCACGGCACTGCAGGTGGCGCGCTCGCCCATGAACAGGGACATACCGCACACACCTTCATGGCCGATCACGGCAATTTCGGTGGTCGCGCCGTCTTCCATCACGTACAGCAGCGAGACGATGGCGGTGGTTGGAAAATACACATTTTCCAGCTTGCTGCCACATTCGAATAATTCCTTGCCAAATGGCAGGGCGACCAGCTCAAGGTGGTCGAACAGGGTTTCCAGGTCGTGGCGGGGCAGGGCTGCGAGCAGCTCGTTCTGCTGGGTGCCGCTGTAGCTCACCACTGGCTTGGCGCCGGCTTTGAATTCCGCGGCGGTGGCCGGGAACGGGCTGGCCGACTGCGATTTCTGCGACATACCACCAAGTTGAGTGCTGTTCATTTTTTCCTCTTTAGCTCTTCAAGACATCGTTGCGCTCGGGCTTGCTTTGTAACTTCGGTTGCCGTTTGCGATGGGTGAACTTTAAAGCGTCGGTCTGTTGGCGAACATAAGATTAGCAGTCGCCACCGTGTAGGTTCCAAGCAGACAACTGTGTCAGCTTTGTCCTACTGGGAGAATCGGGTCAAACAGCCTTTTTTCACCCGTATTCCATAGTTTGTGCTTAAAAATCATGCAGTTCGAGGCGAAATTATTTTCGCAGCATGTGCATTCGAGATCGTTTTTATAACGCTTTGCGCGACGGTAGGGCTCGAAACTGCCGAGATTGAACTACTCCTACGCGAAATTTTCGATCGGAAAGTTATCCCTGCACGGAAAACGCCACATTCTTGCTATTGGGCACGCAGCAAAACTGCCGCATAATGGCCTCTTTTCCGCTCCGCTCCAGTAATCTCCGCATGCAAGCTCCTCTCTCCATCCTGCTGGTCGAAGACGACGCCGTACTGGCCGACGGCATCGGCCGCATGCTCGAAGCGCAAGGTATTCACGCCGAGCAGGTCGGCGACGGCTTGCTGGCCGATCAGCTGCTGCAGCGCGGCGTGCCGGCGGCGACGGTGGCGGTGATCGATATCGGCCTGCCCGGTATCGACGGCTTCGAGGTGGTGCGCCGCTTGCGCGAACGGGGCAGCGCCATGCCGGTGCTGCTGCTGACCGCGCGCGACGCCGTCGAAGACCGCGTGCGGGGCCTGGAGACGGGCGCCGACGACTACCTGGTCAAGCCGTTCGCCAGCGCCGAGCTGGTGGCGCGCATTCGCGCGCTGGCGCGGCGCACCGTGCAAAAGAGCGCCACCCTGGCGCTGGGTCACCTGTACCTGGACCTTGACACCCGCCGCGCCCGCATCGGCGAGCGCAGCATCGAGCTGTCGGTGCGCGAGTGGGCGGTGCTCGAGTACCTGCTGCAGCATGGCGGCCGGGTGGTGTCGAAGCAGCAGATCGTCGACGCCATCGCGCCGTGGGCGGAAGAGTTGACGCTCAACGCGGTCGAGGTGTACGTCTCGCGCCTGCGCCTGAAACTGGTCGACGCCGGCGTGGCGATCCGTACCATTCGCGGCTTCGGCTACATGCTCGAGGTCGATATCGCGGCCGACAGCGCGGTCGATAACGCGGCCAGCGACGCGCCGTGAAAAGCATCCGGGTCCGCCTGCTGACCTGGCTGATCGGCCCGATTCTGCTGCTCAACCTGGCCGGCGCCAGCCTGATCTACTTGCTGGCCTGGGGACCGGTCCATCAAGCGTTCGACCGCGGCTTGCAGGACGCGGCGGCGGCGCTGGCGGCGCGGGTCGGCGTCGACGGCACGCTCGATTTGCCGGCGCGCGCGCAACGCGCCCTGATCGACGGCAGCGGCAGCGGCGCCGGCATCGACAGCGGCGCCACCTGGTTTGCCGTGCGCGACCGCCAGGGCCGCCTGCTGGCTGGCGACGCCGGCTTGAACCTGCGCTTCGGCGACGGCGCCACCTTGCTCGACACCCGCCTGCATGGCGTGCCGGTGCGGGTGGCGGGCGAACTGACCGAGGCCGGCGGCACGGTGGCGGTGGCGCGCGGCAGCGCCGCCCGCAGCCCGCCGGCGGCCACGGTGCGGGTGCTGCTGCTGCTCGAGGCGCTGTTCACCTTCGTGTTGGCCGGGCTGATCTGGTTTGCCGTCACCCGCGGTTTGCTGCCGCTCGACCGCCTGCGCGCCGACCTCGACGCGCGCGACTGGACCGACACGGCGCCGGTGGCCGCGCGCGCGGTGCCGGTCGAGCTGGCGCCGGTGGTGGCCGCCTTCGACAATCTGCTGGCGCGCCTGCAGGCGGGCACACGCGCGCAGCACGAGTTTCTCGCCAACGTGGCGCACCAGCTGAGAACCCCGCTGGCAGGCGTCAAGCTGCAGCTCGAATGGCTGAGCGCGCGCCACCGCGACGACCTCGATACCGTCAAGTCGGTGCGCCTGATGCTGCTGTCGAACGAGCGCATGATCCGCCAGACCAACCAGTTGCTGGCGCTGGCGCGCGCCGAACCGAGCCGTTTTGAAAAGACCCGCCTCGAGCCGCTCGATCTGGCCGCCCAGGTGGCCGAGTCGATCCAGCACTTCGTCGACCGCGCGCTGGCGAAAAAAATCGATCTCGGCTTTGAACTGGCGCCGGTAACGATTGCCGGCGACGCCTTCCTGCTGCGCGACCTGATCGACAACCTGGTCGACAATGCCCTGCGCTACACCCCCGACGGCGGCGCCGTCACCGTGCGCTGCCTGGCCGAACCGGGCCAGGGCAGCGAGCCGGGCGCCGCGCTGCTGGAAGTGGAAGACTCCGGACCGGGCATCGCCGCCGCCGAGCGCGAACGGGTGTTCAGCCGTTTCGTGCGGCTGGCCGAGCACACCAGCGGCAGCGGACTGGGGCTGGCGATCGTGCGCGATATTGCCCTGGCGCACGCGGCGCAGGTGACGATGGCCGCGGCGCGCGGCGGGCCGGGCGCCTTGTTTCAGGTGCGTTTCCCCTTGATTGGTGTTGGCGCAACGCAATAATTTTTCGCTTGTCAGCGCTTTGTCAGTATTTCTTCAGGGTAATGTCAGTTTCAGTCAGTATTCTCTGTGGGAAACATTCCGGCCGCGTGGCTGGGTTGACCGCAGAGGACACCATGCTACGACAGCAAAAAGGCATTACCCTGATCGAACTGATGATTACGCTGGCGATCGTCGGCATCATCAGCGCGATCGCTATTCCCAGCTACCGCGATTACCTGGTGCGTGGGCGCCTGGCTGAAGCGTTCTCGACCCTCGCTTCGCTGCAGCCGAATGCCGAGCAGTACTGGTCGAACAACCGGACCTTTGTCGGCATGGATCAGCCGCCTAATCCATTCCCGCCAAGTACGCCCAATTTCACTTACGCCCTGGCGCCCGGCGCCAGCAACGCCGCCTACCTGGTCACCGCCACCGGCCGCGGCACCGTCGCCGGTTTTGCCTTCACCATCGACCAGCAGGGCAACCGGGTCACCACCTCGGTGCCGTCCGGCTGGACCGCCAACGACAGTTGCTGGGTCGACCGCCGGGGTGGCACATGCACCCAGTAAGCAGCCAGCGCCGGCGCCACGGCCGCGCGGCCGGCTTCACCTTCGTTGAAATGATGGTGGTGGTGGGGCTGACCGCCGTGTTGCTTGGCTTTGGCATTCCGTCGATGAGCAACTGGCTGCTGGCCAACAAGGCGGCCGCCGCCAGCGAGTTTTATCTGGAGGGCTTCCGCGCCGCGCGCCAGCAGGCGATCGGCCACAACACCACCAGCCGGATCGTCCTGTCGAACAACCAGACCACCGGCCAGATGGACTGGCAGGTCGACATCTGCTTTCCCGCCGACGGCGCGCCGTGCACGACGGCGAGCGGCAACTGGTCGACGCCGACCACGGCGGCGCCCAACGACCCCGATCCGGGCCTCAAGTACACCTCCTTGCGCCGCACCGCCGACGTGCTGCCGTCGTCCACGGTGATCGCCCCCAGCCTGCTGCCGGTCAACGCCTATGCCGTGTATTACACCGCGCTGGGCTGGGTCGATACGTCGGTTCCCAACCGCGTGACCAGCATGCAGTTCGACCCGCTGCCGGCCTACGCCGCGCAACTGCCGACCACGGCGATCGCCATCACCCTGGCCGGCATGCCGATCCGCTGCACCGTCGGCCTGGCCGCCACCGACTCGCGCGGGTGCCAGTAATGCGCAGCTTGCATCCTCCGCTGCGCCGCGCGCGCTCGCATTACAGCCGCGGCATCGCGCTGCTCGAAGCGCTGATCGCCACCACCATCCTGGCCATCGGGCTGCTGGGGGCGATCGGCATGCAGGCGCGCGCTTATTCGGCCCTGTCCGACGCCAGCATGCGCGCCGAGGCCACCATCGCCAGCGAAAAGCTGCTGGCCCAGATGACCATCGACCAGTCCAACCTGGCTTCGTACGCGTATGCCGGCAGCGGCACCGCCAACGCCAGGCTGACCGGCTGGATCAGCGAAACGCGCGCGGCGATTCCCGCCGCCAGCATCAAGGTGGTGGTCGCGCCGGTGGCCGGCACCAGCCGCAGCCAGGTCGATATCGCCATCGGCTGGCAGCGCAAGCAGGGTTCGATCAGAAACGTCCACGCCGTCACTTCCTACATCGCCAATTCCAGATGAAGATGCCATCCATGTCCCTGATGCGCCGTGCGGGCGGCTTCTCGCTGGTCGAGCTATTGGTCAGCGTGGTGATCGGCCTGCTGGCGCTGGGCTTCGCCACCCGCATGGTGGTCAACGGCGAAAACAGCAAGCAGGCCGCCGCCGGCGGCTCCGATGCGATGCAAAACGGCGTGGTGGCGCTGTTTTCCATCGAGCGCGAACTGGCCCAGGCCGGCTGGGGCTTGAACGATCCCATCGTGGCCGGTTGCGACACCCGGTTCTACGACGCGGCCGGCTATGCGCTGTTGACGGCGCCGCGCGGCACAGCCACGGTCAGCCCGTTGGCCTCGGTGGTGATCCAGTCGAACAGCGCCGGCTCGGACGTGGTGTCGATCAATGCCGGCAGCTCCTACAGCAGCACCGGCATGGCGCTGGTCAACAGCAATTATGCGGCCAACGATGGCGTCATCGACATCGACCGCCGGCCCTACGGTTTCAACGGCACCAGCACGGTGCCGGCCGGCGGCGACGTCATCGTGGTGGCGCCCGACGCCGTCGGCAGCAAGCGCTGCGCGATGGGGATGGTGTCGAAGGCGATCGAGCCAATCGGCCCAGCGGCGACCGTCCAGTACCAGTTGCAGATAGCCGCCGGCGGCAACAACCGGTTCAACAGCGGCAGCCTGGGGGTGGCCTATCCGAGCCTGCAGGCGCGCGTCTTCAACCTGGGGCCGGCCGCCAACCTGTCGTTTCACACCTGGTCGGTCAGCCAGGGTTTCCTGCAACTGCGCGCGACCAACCTGGCCGGCGCCAGCGCCAACCCCGCCACCGTCACCGACAACATCGTGCTGCTCAAGGCCCAGTACGGACTCGACCGCCGCGTCGGCGACGCCTTCAACCCCGAACTGGGCATGCAGGTGACCAGCTGGTCCGGCACCATGCCCGACGCCGACAACGACGGCACCGCCGGCAGCGCCGGCGACTACGCCCGCATCGCCGCCGTGCGCATCGCCGTGGTGGCGCGCAGCCGCAACCCGGAAAAGCCGAGCGCCGCCACCGGCCAGTGCACCGCCACCACCACCTTGCCAAGCATTTTCGGCGCCGCCGCGCCCACCGTGGCCGTCACTGGCGACATCGTGCCCTGGCAGTGTTACCGCTACCGCGTGTTTGAAAACATCGTGCCGATCCGTAATTCCGCCTGGAGGCCCACCGCATCATGAAACGCCCGATAATCGCCCGCCAGCACGGGGTCGCCTTGCCGGTGATGATGATCGTCTTGACCATCATGCTCATCAGTGGCGCCTACCTGCTCAAGTCGAGCAATACCAGCACCATGACGGCCGCCAACCTGGCCTACCAGTCGACCCTGAACCGCGCCGCCGACCGCGCGTTGCTGGAAGGCTCGGAGTGGCTGGCCAGCACCTGGACCAACAACCGCGCCGCGCTGATTGCGAATGACAGCGCCAACGGTTATGTGGCGACCCTCGACACCACCCAGACGGTGCGCACCCCGGCCTTTTGGATCGGCAGGAGAACCATTACTGACAGCAACGGCGTCACCATCGATTACGTGATCCACCGCCTGTGTGAGCGCGCCTTGGCCTACGACGATCCGGTCAACAAGTGCATGCAAACCACCGCCAACGTCACCACCCTGGACACCACGGTGGCGCTCGGCGACACCCTGGCGCAGACCGCGGTGCAACTGGCCGGCAACCCGCAACTGCATTACATCATTACCGCGCGCATCTACGGACCGCGCGGGGGCAACGTCGTCAGCCAGCTTGCTGTGCTGATGGGTGTGTAAGCCGGCCCGCACGGCCTGCCCGCGTACCGAATAACCTCGATTGGAACGACCATGAAGCTGCCTTCCCGAATTTGCTCGCTGGCGCTGGCCGCACTTGCCATGCTGACCATGCCGGCCTTGCCCGCACAGGCAGGGCAGACCGGCATCGCCCAGGTGCCGCTGCTGAACATCACCGGCACCGGCACCGTCAAGCCCAACCTGATGTTGTTGTTCGATAATTCGGGCTCGATGGACTATCAATTTCTGCCGGATTCGGTCGGCAGCGGCACCGTCGGCCAGTGCCGCAGCATGGCCGCCTTGCGCGACGCTACGACCAACCGGCCCAACACCCTCTGCTCGGCCGGGCAGCCGCCCTTCATGAGCGCCGATTTCAACCGTATCTATTACGACCCGGCCACACGCTATCTGCCGCCGATCAAGTTCGACGGCAGCTCCTACCCCGACGTCGGCAGCCCGTGGACAGCCGTGCCCATCGACGGCTTCGGCAGCGCCGCCGTCGACCTGCTCGGCACCAACAACCTGCCGAAGACCGCTACCACCAACCTGATCACTGAATTTCCCGACCTGAAGTGGTGCGACAGCAGTTCCAATCAAAACAATTGCAAGAGCAACACTGCTACCTACACCTATCCGGACGCCAGTTTTATTTATCCGGTGAGGACGTACGGCACGCCCTACTACTACAATATCGGCGTCGCGCAGTATTGCTCCGACCCCAACCTGACCGATTGCGTTTCCACTTCGGTGGGCGCGGCCGCGCCCGCCGGCTATACCTACGCGGTGAAAGTGCGCTGGTGCGACACGGTCAACCTGAGCAACTGCCAGGCCAAGCAGGTCGGCAGTTTCAAGTACCCGTCGTTTTCCGTTCCGATCGGTGCCGCGGTGTCGTTCTGGACGATCACCATCAATCAGTCGATCAACCACAGCAACAAATCGATGCAGATCAGCAGCGTCACGGTCAACGATCCCACCACTTTGCGCACCATCACTGACGTCGCCGTGGCGGCGCCCAACGGCACAGAGTTGCCGGCCGACCGCCAGACGCTGGCCAGCCTGCTGGCGTCGTCGATCATGGCGAAAGCCAATCTGACCAACCAGTATTGGGCCTGCGTGAAAAACCCGAAACACCCCAACGTGCTGCCATGCTCGAGCTACGGCATCAATCTGGCAAGCGACGATGTGGTCGCCCTGATTCCGCTCGACTGCTCCTCGACCTCGAACAAGCTGGCCACCAATTGCACACCGTCGACCGACAATACCTCCCAGAACTGGAGCGTGACAGTCAACACGCCCAGCGTGCAGGTGACGCCGGCGGTGTCCCGTGTGCCGCCAACGGCGCTGATCACCGTATCGGGCACCACCGCCAGCAGAAATACCCCGACCATCGCCAGTGTCATGTGGGGTACTACCGCGCTGGCGAGCAACATCAGGCCTGGCAACAGCAAGTCGGCGACCAACGTGGTGAGCACCCTGGTCACGGAGATCAACAAGACCTCGAGCACCAGCGGTATCGTCGCCTATGTCGGCGGCAACGCGGTCACGCCGCTGTGCGACAACAAGGGCACCAATGTTCTTTGCCTGGTGCAGAACAATGGCACCGCCAACGGCGCCACGGTCAGCATCAGCGCCATCACCGGCAATGGCACCACCAACAACGCCAACGGCACCACCGAGTTCGTCACCGATGCCAGCAGCGGCTACATTGCCGGCGCCGCCGAGGTGCGCGACAACCTGCGCGTGAGCGTCAGCCCGTTCAGCGTCGGCCGGGCTCCCGCCAGCACCTTCAGCCGCGTCGATATCGTCTCGACCAACGACAGCTACCCGCGCGGCGCCAACCGGACCGACTGCGCCGGCGCCACCTGCACCTACACCGAGGAGATGACCAACTTCGCCAACTGGTACGCCTATTACAAGACGCGCATCCAGATGACCAAGACCGCGGTCGGTCTGGCGTTCGCGCCGGTGTCGAGCAATTACCGGGTGGGCTTCGTCAAGATGTCGACGGCGGCCGCGTCAAAAGCCATCGAAATCAAGCCCAGCGAATTTAACAGCACCGCGCGCGAGGCCTGGTATTCGGCGTTCTACGGCACCACCACCAGCGGCTCGACGCCGACCCGTGCGGCGCTCGACAGCGTCGGCAAGATGTTCGCTAACCAGGGCGTCTACGCATACACCAGCGGCAATGAAGTGGTGCAGTATCCGTGCCAGCAGAATTTTGTGCTGCTCACCACCGATGGCTACTGGAACCTGGGCTTCAATGCCGGCAGCGCGGCCAACAACGACAACGCCGACAACCCTTCGCGCTTTTGCACGGCGGCGCGCGGCTGCACCGATAAGCGCGCGCAAACCAATCCCTCGCTGGCCGACGTCGCCCTGTACTGGTACAACGGCGGCAGCAACACCGGTACGGTGTCGCTGCGCCCGTCGATCGACGACGTCACCAAGCCGGGCCTGGTGCCGGGCGCGGCGGGCGAGAACACCCACCTGCACGTCAACACCTTCACCCTCGGGCTCGGTATCGACGGCGTGATGAACTACGAAGACAATTACGACACCGCGCCGAAAGTGGGCGGCGACTTCTATAATCTGCTGACCGGCGCCACCACCGGCTGCCCGTGGAACGGCGGCGGCGCCTACGTCTGGCCCGACCCGCAGACCGGCACCGCGAGCAACAGCACCGTCTCGGTGCAGGAACGGGTCGACGACCTGTGGCACGCGGCCGTCAACGGCCACGGCAAATACTTCAGCGCCAACGAACCGCGCGCGGTGCAGAACGGCCTGTCGCAGGCGATTGCCGCCATCGCGGTGCGGGTCGGCGCCGCCTCGGCCGCCGCCACCTCGACGCCGAATATCTCCAAGGAAGACAACGACATCTTTTCGGCCATCTTCGTCACCGGCCGCTGGTACGGCGAAATGGCCAACCGCAAGATCAGCATCTTCGACGGTTCGGTCAGCGCCACCGCCCAGTGGAACAGCAGCGATCTGCTTGGCCTGAAGGTGGCCGCCGACACCGATAGCCGCACCATCAAGATGCTCGACGCCACCACCGGCCTGCTGAAGGATTTCAAGTACAAATCCATGACCTTGCCCGAGCAGGCCTGGTTCGACAACAAGTGCAGCATGCTGCCCCAGTGCGCGCTGTTGTCGGCAGCGGACAAGGCCTTGGTCAACAAGGGTGAAAACATCGTCAACTGGCTGCGCGGCCAGCAGCAATACGCCAACGACCAAGTGCTGCGGGCGTATTCGAAGACCACGCCCGACAGCGGCACGCCGGTGCCGATCGTGCTCGGCGATATCGCCTCGTCCAAGCCGGCCTTTGTGCGCGCCCCGATCAAATCGTACTCGACCGCCGGCTACAGCGATTACAAGGTCGCCAAGGCCAACCGCGCCGGCACCGTCTACAGCGCCGCCAATGACGGCTTCCTGCATGCGTTCTCCGCCACTACCGGCAACGAGCTGTGGGCCTACGCGCCGCGCATCACCATGCAAAAGCTGTACAAGCAGGCCAGCATCAATTACGCCACCAACCACCAATTCACCACCGACGGTTCGCCGGAAGTGGCCGACGTGCAGATCGGCAACGACTGGAAAACCGTGCTGGTGGCAGGGCTCAATGGCGGCGGGCGCGGCTACTATGCGCTCGATGTCACCGATCCGGCCAACCCGGTCGCATTATGGGAGCTGTGCGCCGACGCCAGCATCTGCAGCAGGAACGACGCCGACATCGGCCTGACCTTCGGCAATCCGCAGTTCGGCTACTGGCAGGGCAAGTGGGTGGTGTTTCTTACCTCCGGCTACAACAACGTCTCGGGTGTCGATGGCGTCGCCGCCGGCACCAGCGGCCACGGCTTCCTCTACATCGTCGATGTCGCCACCGGCGCCATCCTGAAAAAAGTCGACACCACGCCGCTGGCCGATCCGACCACGGCGACGCCGGCCGGCCTGGCCAAGATCACCTCGATCAGCCTCAATCCGTTCACCGATCCGGTCACCACGTATATCTACGGCGGCGACAATCAGGGCCAGTTCTGGCGCTTCGACCTCACTTCAAGCAGTCCCGGTGTGGTCGGTGTGGTCAAGATGGGTGACGCCGGCGTCGCCCAGCCAGTCACCAGCCGCCCCGACGTCACCCAGTGCCTGGTCACCGAGACGGTCGAGGGCGTGACCACCCAGCGGGCGCAGCGGGTGGTCATCTTCGGCACCGGCCGCCTGCTCGACGTCCCCGACAGTGCCGACCTGTCGAAGCAATCGCTGTATGCGCTCAAGGACACCGGCAGCCCGATCGCCAATATCCGCAGCGCCTCGATGGTGCGCCAGGCCATGTCGACGATCGGCGATACCACCAACCTGGTCACCTACGGCATCACCAACCGCGAAGTCGATCTGGCAATCAGGGATGGCTGGTATATCGACTTCGACCTCAACAAGGGCGAACGGGTCAACCTCGATCCGCAGATCATCAGCGGCGGCGTCAACGTCGTCACCAACACGCCGACTTCGTCGTCGTCGTGCTCGGTGGGGGGATCGAGCAATGTGTACCAGTTCGCCGTCTGCACCGGCTCGTCGGTGAGCGCGGGCACGCCGACCAAGGCTGCCACAAGCACCACGCCCGCTCAGGACGACACCATCACCGCCACCGGCAACACCCTGTCGGCAAGTTCGGCGGCGGTCGGTTTCATCATCGTGCGTTTGCCGAACGGCGAAATCAAGATGATCACCACGCTGGCCAACGGCGATCTGCGGCCCGACCCGATCAAGCCGGCATCCTCGCTCAGTTCGCGCAAGGTCGGCTGGCGCGGGGTCACTGGCGAATAAACGCCGTCCGCGATTTCCGCAAGCGCCGCCTCAGGGCGGCGTTTTTTCGATGGCGCTGATGGCCTGGGTCACCACGCTGCCGTCGGCGGCGGTCAGCCGCAGCTGCACCGGGTACCATGACAGGGCTGGGGCGAACCAGATCTCCAGGCGCGGCGCCGGCTTTGACGGCTGGCCCGCTGTGCCGGGTTGCGGCGCTCGCTCTTGCTGGCGCAAGTGCACCGTCAGCAGCGGCCCGAGCGGGCTGGCCAGCGTCTCTTCGCCGAGATTTTCAAAACGCACCCTGGCCACGCCTTCCGCGCCGGCCACTTGCAGTTCGATGCCGCCGTCGAGCTGGTGGGCGCCGGCCAGGCCGATGCCGGCCAGCCGCATCAGCATCGAAGCGCGGTCCTGGCCGTCGCGGCCGACCGCGACGCTGGCGCCGGAGCGCGAAAAGCTGGCGCGCGCGGCCGCCCAGTCGAAGCTGACGGCGTCCGCGCCGCCGACCTGTTCCGGAACAAAACCGGCATCGGTGAAGTGGCCGCGCGACTCGAGTTCGCCCATCACCCCGCTGTCGCCGCCCAGCAGCAGGCGGTAGCCATCGTCGCCGGTACGCCATTCGAGCGTCGCTTCGCCAGCCGCTTGCGGCGCCGTTCCGGTATCGACCGTGACGGTATACGCCAGGCGCGCCGGCGGCGGCGTTTGCACCGCCTGCAGGCCGCGCAAGGCGGGCTGGCCGGTGTCGCCGCCGTCGCTGCCGACGTCCCAGCCGGCGATGCCGCGCGGCGGCGCCGGACTCTCGGCGGCGGCCGTGGTGGGCGCCGCGGCCATGTCGCTTGCCGCC